>CAZIWJ010000162.1:4567-8279 GCA_964542855.1 uncultured Roseivirgaceae bacterium | reverse complement strand
GTTCAATTTTCCATTTACGAACCACTTTACGTTGGGCTCGTCGAAGTTCCAGTCCAGTACCTTGTCCCACTTCTTACGCCAGTGGAAACTTTCGGCAATCTGACCCCAGAATCCTTCAGGATCTTCTACGCTTTGTTTGTATTTCTCCTGGTACTCGTCGAAAGATTTAATTTGGTAATCCATAAGTTTTGAATATAGATGAGTTTTAATAGAAAAAGGCTGCAGCCGGCGGTTGTTTTGAAATATAATTCATTGCTGCAAACCACTGGTTTAATATAATGAATGAAATGGTAAGACCCAATTGCCGGGGCAAATTGGGTCCTGTATGAATCAGGCCGTTTTGGGTTTCCTGGAAACTGCCTTGGGGTAACGAATATCTTCCACCAGTTCCTGGATCTCTAGCGGAGGTTCAGGGGAGGTTTTAGATACTGCATAAGAAATAACAAAATTTACCAGCATACCCAGGGTGCCTATTCCCTCCGGAGATATGCCAAACCACCAGTTTTCCGGTGTGTTCGCTCCCGGGTTCACAAACTTGAAGTAAATAATGTAAGAAGCCGTGAACGCAATACCGCTAACCATTCCGGCAATAGCTCCCTGTTTGTTCATCTTCTTACTGAAAATTCCGAAAATAATCGCCGGGAAGAAAGATGAAGCCGCTAAACCGAAAGCAAAGGCCACTACCTGGGCTACAAATCCCGGAGGATTAATACCAAAGTAACCGGCCAGGCCAATAGCCGCGGCAATAGCTATCCGGGCCCAAATAAGTTCTCCCTTTTCCGAAATATCCGGTTGAAATTGCTTTTTAATTAAATCGTGCGCTACCGAACTGGAAATAACCAGCAATAACCCGGCAGCCGTCGACAGGGCCGCCGCTAAACCACCGGCTGCCATCAGGGCAATTACCCAGTTAGGTAATTCAGCAATTTCAGGGTTGGCCAGTACCATGATATCCCGGTCGATGGTTAGTTCGTTTTCGATGCCTGCCTGCTCACCAACGTACTGCACTTTTCCATCGCCGTTCTTATCGTCAAATGAAATTAACCCGGTTTCTTCCCAACGTCCGAACCAGGGTGGTAATTCATCGTAATTGGCGTTACTAACCGTATTAATAAGGTTATAACGGGCAAAAACAGCAATGGCCGGGGCGGTAGTGTAAAGAATAGCAATAAATACCAGTGCCAGCCCGGCCGATACCCGGGCATCCTTTACTTTAGGTACGGTAAAGAAGCGTACAATTACGTGGGGTAACCCCGCAGTTCCTACCATGAGGGCAGCCGTAATAAAAAAGACGTCGATCAACGGTTTATGCCCGTCGGTGTAGGATGCAAACCCTAACTCTTTATGCAAACCGTCCAGCTTACTGAGCAGGTAAGTGCCGTCTTCTACGGTACCGCCGAAACCTAGCTGGGGAACCGGATTTCCGGTAATGAGTATTGAAATGAAAATAGCAGGGATCAGGTAAGCCAAAATCAGTACGCAGTACTGGGCTACCTGGGTGTAGGTAATTCCTTTCATGCCACCGAAGAATGCATAAAGGAATACAATTCCCATACCGATGAGTACGCCGGTATTTACATCTACCTGCAGGAAACGGGAAAATACCACTCCCACTCCGCGCATCTGACCGGCTACGTAGGTAAACGATACGAAAATAGCGCAGATTACCGCAACAGTCCGGGCAGTGTTCGAGTAGTACCGGTCGCCCACGAAATCGGGAACCGTGAATTTTCCAAACTTACGCAGGTAAGGAGCCAGCAGCAGGGCCAGCAACACGTAACCACCGGTCCAGCCCATGAGGTAAACCGATCCGTCGTAACCGATAAACGAAATGATACCGGCCATGGAAATGAATGACGCAGCCGACATCCAGTCGGCAGCCGTTGCCATCGCATTGGCTGCCGGGTGTACGCCACCACCGGCAACGTAAAACTCCTTGGTTGAACCGGCTCTCGCCCAAACGGCAATACCAATGTATACCGCGAAGGTAATGCCAACTATAATGTAAATTGTTAATTGTAAATCCATTTTAATACAGGTGTTTGAATTGTTTTACTCCTCTACGTCGAATTCCCGATCCAGCTTGTTCATCAGGTTCACGTACACAAAAATTAAAACCAGGAACACATAAATGGCACCCTGTTGGGCAAACCAGAATCCCAGCTTGAAGCCGCCCAGGCTGATACTATCCAGGGCATCGGCGAATACAATGCCGAACCCGTAAGAGGCAACAAACCAGATGGCCAGCAGAATGAGTACGTAGCGAATATTCTTCTGCCAGTACCGTTGCATTTTATCCTCGTCCATAAGAATTGAAATTTAGTTTAAATTATAAATATATTTGAGTTTGTACTATTACTTCCCCGGCGCTGCCGTTAGAAACCCCTTCAAGATCGTAAAGTGGCCGGTTCGCATACTGTAATGTTATTTTAGCGTTATGTCCTTCAATATAATAATTCAGGCCAACGTCGAAGTTTACCCCGCTGTCCTGCAGGGCATCCATGCTTTTCAGCGTGAGGGCAGCAATAGGCTGAAAACGGCCCTTTCCCCCTTCTCCCGGAAGTAAGAATCCCATCTGGGTGTAAAAAACATTCCCGGTACCCATGAATACCTGCCGGTTCCCAAACCCCGACTGGGCCCGGTTGTCTAGCCCCGTATTGCCTGCTCCGTTCGTGTTCATAATGCCAATGTTACGCAGGTAATTGTCGCCGTAATCGTAAATGTAATTCACCGCGTATACCGTAAGCGCAGTGCCATTACTGAAAGGCATATCAAGAAAAGTATCTAAACCAATAGCTAAATGGTTTTGGCGTTCAAACGTGCCGTTGGTAAGGGAAACGCCACTGGCATCGGGGTGGGCATATACTCCAGCCCCCAGGTTGAATACTCTTTTGGTTCCCAGGTAACTGCCCACTTTATAAGGGAGTAAATTACTTTCAGTATCCAGAAATTCGTACTCCACGTACCCGCCGTACGAAAGGTTATTAGTAGCTACGTTAATAGCCCGTGCTTCCCCGTTCGGAGCAGTAATACCTTCTAAGTTTTCAGCCGAGGCAACCGGTCCGAAAGAAAAGGGCTTGTTCAGGAAAAAGCGGTAGTCCAGCTTACCGGCCTTACCTTTTACGTACAGGCCCATTTGACGGGCAAACTGGTCGGTTAATTCAATGTTATTCCAGTTAAAAATAGGGGCGTCGATCATCATAAAGTTTAGCGTACTGGCATTCGTTAACCGCGACACGCCGTGCCAATAGTGCAATCCGGCCCCGAAAGAAAGTGAAAAGTTATTTTTTTCGCCGGTCATGGGGTCGGTGGGTAAAACCAGGGCGTACTCGGTCCACAAATCATGAAGAAACAACTGAGGTTTTTTAGCCGCGGTATTGCCCGAAGATACCTGCTCACCTACTCCGCCGTTGATGAACGTCTGGTTGTTAATTCCGAAGTGGGTTAAAACTAAAAAGCGGGGAGTAATTTGGCTGAAGGCCAGGAAACGCGAACGGCGTATACCGATATCGAAACTGTTATCTGCCGGTTCCCCGTTTACATCAACCGTTCCGGGGTTATTTTCAGTAAACCGCATCCACATCTGGTTCCAGGTAATAAAGCGGATATACTGCGAACCACTTTCGTTAATATTAACTTTTATTCCTTTATAAACTTCCGAACCCTGCCCGTAAGTAGTTAACGTGGCGAGCGAAAGCAGCAGGGTTACCGT
>CAZIWJ010000162.1:0-4467 GCA_964542855.1 uncultured Roseivirgaceae bacterium | reverse complement strand
TTACACTTTATGAAAAATAAAACAATTACTTAAAAAGATGAAAACTCGATAATTTTTTTGACAAAAAATGATGAGAATCACTTTGAGCTAATTGTTAGTTGTAGGTTACATATGCTGAACTTACTACTAATATTTTAATCTGGAGATTACGAGTAATTGCCCTAATTTCTATTGCTTTTCACTCCTTTTACTTTTCCCTCAACCTTTATCCGGTCGCCTTTGGCAAAGGATGTAGCCCCATGGCTGCCCAGGGGAATGTGCAACAGCGGCTGGTCGGGCAACAGGTACAACCGGTTGGTTTCAGGATCAGAAAAGATCACTTCCCCGGTTATTTCCTGCCAGGAAACAGAACTAAACACGGCTGCCGGGTTGCCGGAAATCATTACTTTTCCTTGTTGTAACACATAAACGGTATCGGTCATGCGAGCCAGGTCCTGTGGGGCGTGGCTGATTAGTATCATGGAAAAATCATAGGTGTTTTTCAGTTTCAGTAAGTCATCCTGTAATCGAATCCTGGTGGCATGATCGAGTGCGGCAAACGGTTCGTCCAATAGCACAATACCGGGTTTCCTAACCAGGGTCCGGGCCAGTGCAACCCGCTGTTGCTGCCCGCCCGACAAACGGGTTACCGGCTGATCCCGGAATTTCTCCAAGCCAATGAGTTCGTATAACTCATTAATCAGGCTTTCCTTTCCTCCCGGTGGCAGGGCGTATTTCAGGTTTTCGTGTACCGTCATGTTGGGAAAAAGGGCATAATCCTGGAACATGAAACCTACCGGTCGTTTACGGGCTGGAATGTTTTTCCGGTTGCCGTACCAGGGTTCACCATTAACGATTATCGTGCCGTCATCGGGCTTTAGTAATCCGGCTACCATGCGTAAAATACTGGTCTTCCCACTGCCCGATGCCCCGGTTATTCCAATGGCAGCTCCGCTGGGAAAAGAAAGATCAACCTCGAGTTGAATAGGGCCTTCGTTGCCCTGCAAGTGTTTTTTTAGGCGAATGGTGTTACTCATGATTAACCGGTTTGTTTTCGGTACTGGTACCCATATAATATTACCAGCAGGATGAAGGAAAAGCCCAGCAGGATAAAAGCGTACTGGTCGGCTCGTTCGTAGTTAAGTAGCTCAACCTCGTTGTATATTGCAATGGAAGCCACCCGGGTTTCCGATGGAATATTTCCCCCGATCATGAGTACTACCCCGAACTCGCCAATGCTGTGGGCAAAGCTCATCACCAGCCCGGTAATTACCGACGAACGAATATTGGGTAACAACACCCTGATAAAGGTAATCCACCGGCTTTTACCCAGGGTTGCCGAAGCTTCGGCCAGCGAGGGGGGAAGGCCCTCTAGCGCCGATAGGATCGGGTTAATCATGAAGGGCAAGCTGAAAATTACCGAGCCAATTAGTAAACCCGGAAAGCTAAAGGCCAGGCGCATGCCCAGGTATTCCTGGCTGAACCGGCCAATAACGCCGTTGGGCTGAAGTATAACCAAAAGGTAGTATCCCAGCACGGTGGGAGGAAGCACCAGCGGTAAGTTAAAAACCGCCTTCAGCAACAACTGGTACCACGATCGGGAAATGGAAACCATGTAAACTAGTGGTAACCCCAGTACAGCCAGTATTAGGGTAGTACCCCCGGCCAGTTTTAGGCTCAGCCAAAAAGGGGTATAGTTAAATTCCATTAGCTTTCGGGCAGGGTGTAGCCGTACTTACGAAAAATTTCTTTAGCTGCTTTACTGTTCAAAAACTCCAGGAAATGGGTTACGGCCTCGTTACTGGTCAGTACCAGCATTCCATTGGCCAGTACGCCCCTTTCAGATGCTTCCAGGGGATACCACGACCCTTTTTGGGCCAACGGTTTGGCGTGCATGGCCGATACTGCCGTAAAGGCTACGTCTACCGCACCCACGGCAACGTAGCGGTTCACCTGCCCAATATTTTCTCCGTAAACCAGCCGGGGGGCTACGGTTTCCCACAACCCCTGCTCTTTCAGCCAGTCTTTGGCTGCTTTACCGTAAGGAGCCAGCTTCGGGTTGGCTACGGCAATGAGTTTAGCCCCGGTAAGCTGGTTTATAAACAGATTATTCTTGTTGGACAAAGCACTCCATCCTACTAAATTACCGTACACAAAGAGGGAAGGGGGCTCTACCCCGAATCCCTTTTTTTTCAGTTGACGTGGATAATACATGTTGGCAGAAAAAAACAGGTCGAGCGGCGATCCGTTCTGAATTTGTGCACTCAAAACACCGGATGATGCAGTAGTTATTGAGATCGTTTTGTTACTTTGCGCGTAGTATGCTGCTTTAATGTCCTGAAAAGGTTGAGCCAGGCTGGCAGCAACGCCCAGCTTCAACTGCTGGGCACTGCCGGGTAATGGGAAGCAGAAAAAAATGAGCAACAGATAAAGAAAGCGCATGGTTCGGCTGTTTATGAACTGTAAACTAAAGTAAATATATGGAAGAGCGTTCAAAATACGAAGAAAAGGCCCACCGGCTGCTCGACGACCTGTTCAATCGGTTCAGGTCGTTTGAACAAAGGGTGAAAGCTACCAAAGATGAAGTGGTAGATGAGTTTGAAGAAACTGTCGATGATCTTCACAACCGCGAAAGCGATTTAAGAAATAAAGTTAACCGTATGTCGGAAGCCAGTACCGATGCGTTCGAAGAAATACGCGATGGATTTGAGCGATCGGTCGATGCGTTTGCGGAGGCATTTAAAAGGGCAAGAAAGAAGTTTGATGAAGATAAATCCAGCTAAAGCACGCACGATTAATTCCTGGTTTAACTCCCCGTATTACGATCAGTTATACAATCATAGAAACGAACAAGAAGCCGCATATTTTATTCGCACTTTTGCTTCCCGTTACCCTTTAATTCCCGGGCAGCAGGTACTCGACCTGGCTTGTGGCAAGGGGCGCTATTCCCGTCAGCTACACCAGCATGGGCTGCAGGTAACCGGTATCGACCTGGCCGGTTACAACATCGAATCAGCCAAACGCCACGAACAGCCCGGCCTTAGTTTTTACCAGGCCGACATGCGGGAACCGTTTGCCCGGGAGCAGTTTCACTGGGTGTTTAATATGTTCACCAGCCTGGGCTACTTTAACGGCGACCGGGAAAACCAGCGGGTTATTGAAGCGGCCGAAATCAGCCTGCTGCCGGGAGGTTACCTGGTTATTGATTTCTTAAACCCACACTGGGTAAAAAATAACCTGGTTCCTTACGAAGAGAAAATGAAAGCGGGAATCAATTTCACGGTTCGCCGCGAAATACAAGAAGGCTACGTTTATAAATACATTTCCTTTACTGATAAGGATGAAAGATATAATTTTACTGAACAGGTTCAGTTAATTCATCTTCCGGAATTTAAAACCTGGTTTCGTAACGCCAGCCTGGAATGGGTAGCCGTGCACGGTAATTACCAACTAAACGACTACGATAAGGATAGCCCGCGAATGATTATGATTGCCAAAAAGAACAAGTAACATGCCTGCTACCGCTAAAATTGGAATTATTAATGTATCGGACCGGGCCAGTAAGGGAATTTATGAAGATATTCCCGGCAAGGCCGTAAAATCAACACTCGACGAGTACCTCACTTCTCCCTGGGAACCGGAATACCGGGTTATTCCCGATGAAGAAGACCAGCTGGCCGAAGCCTTACGCGACATGGCCGATAACCTGGGGTGCTGCCTTGTTATTACTACCGGTGGCACCGGGCCAGCTAAACGCGATGTTACCCCGGAAGCCACTGAAGCGGTATGCCATAAAATGATGCCCGGTTTTGGGGAGCTTATGCGACAGGTAAGTTTGCAGTACGTGCCAACGGCTATTTTGTCGCGCCAAACGGCCGGTATCCGGAACCAAACCCTGATTGTTAACCTGCCCGGAAAGCCTAAAGCCATCCGCCAGTGCCTCGATGCCGTATTTCCTGCCATCCCGTATTGCATCGATCTGCTGGAAGGGCCTTACCTGGAGTGCGACGAATCAGTGATTCAACCCTTTCGCCCAAAATAAATGGTTTCTTTCACTGTCTGGTATTAGAGGCTGGTTAAAATTTTATCCTTTAGGCTGTTAATTTTCCTCCAATCGCTGTACTGTACTTCACCAATTTCATCTGCTAAAGGGTCAGGTCGAGTTTACTATGTACTCAAAAACTGGCTTTTTCAGCAATCAGACTTTGGTTTTTTGCCTACAAAAACAAAATTTCAATAAGCTTTTAATGCCGATTAAACGTGTATCAACACGTTACGTACATTATAATCATTTTAAAAGACCAGTACCTCTCGATACTGGTTCTTCTGTTTGAAAAGGGAAAGGCCTGTTACGATGTAGCAAAGTCATCCCCGGCGTCACCATCAGACACCTTTTCCGCGCCTTCCAATACCTTGGCCCGACGGTCAATTACTGCACGGGCATACTCGAATTTTCGATAAAACGGGTTATTTATCGTAATAAACTGT
>CAZIWJ010000161.1:0-8300 GCA_964542855.1 uncultured Roseivirgaceae bacterium | reverse complement strand
GTCAAGGTCTGGCGTTGGGCCAGCGGCGAAGTGCTGACCGACTTCAGCGCCCATACGGAGAGCGTGAAGGCGGTGGCGGTACAGGGCGAGCTGGCCTTATTTCCCCTGTTTCTGGTAATGAGCGTATCCTCAGTTACTAATGCACAGCAACTTCAGGAAAACTTTGAAACGACTAAATACAAAATTCAAAGTGTTTACATGTACAACTTTACCAAGTATATTCAGTGGCCGGATAGCTACAATCAGGGCGATTTTGTAGTAGCTGTAATGGGTAAATCACCGATTAATGCTGAATTGCTTAGCATGTCGGAACAAAAACAGGTTAACGGCCGGTCAATGAAAGTAGTAGAAATTAATAGCCTGGATGAAATCAGCCAGCCCATCCACATGCTTTATATTCCTAGTGAGGAAAGTCCTCATCTGGGAGATGCTCTTCAGTTCACCCAAAATGATCCAACCCTGGTAATTACCAACAAGGAGGGAATGGGCCGGATAGGAAGCATGATTAACTTCGTAATAAAAAATGGAAGGCCAACCTTTGAAATGAACATTAGTGCACTTGACCAGCGCAACCTGGTATTTGAGCAACAGCTTAAAACGATTGCAATTATTATTTAGGAGTGCTGTTTTTTAACAGATGTTTCTGATCCGCTTGTTCTGTCAATAATATGTTGGGAAATACCAATATGAATCGGGTGTAGTTATTAGCTGTTTCTTCATAACTAATATATCCTTCAAGTCGCTCAATGGCACTTTTAGCAGCAAAGAGCCCCATTCCGGTACCACTGCGTTGAGTATCACCCCTGAGGAACATACTGAATAATTTATCGCGCATGGATTCCGGTATCCCAATTCCGTTATCGGTAATAATTACTTCCACCCGGTTTACGTAGTAATTAACCTGTACTTCCACAAAAGAATCTTTTTCGTACCTGCTGAACCGTACAGCATTTTCCAGGATATTGCGCAGGCTAATTTCCATGAGCACGCCCACGTTATAAAAGCTGTCGGTATGCTGCCCGGCAGTATGTATCCTGATGCTGTAGAATTCCGACCTGGTTTTAATGACCTCAATTATTTCGTGCAGCATGGCATTTACGTCGATGCGTTGAGGTTCTATTTTAGTGTTCCGGATGTCATAAATGCTCAGGATGCGAGATAGCATTCTTTTGGCTTGCTGAGAACTTTTATCAAACATTTCAATGTAGGCCTTTGCATCATCTGATTGTAAATCTACTCTGGCCAGTTTACACAAACCTTCAATGCTTGAAATGGGACCCTTAATATCGTGGTAAGCCCGGTAAATGAACATATCTAATTCCTTGTTACTACTTTTTAACCGGTCATTAGCTTTCCGCAACTCATTAGTTCTTTGCTCAACCCGATGTTCTAGTTGGTTATTTACCTGCTTCAGGTCGTTATTTTTTTGCTCAATAATCTTTTTAGCAGCGTTAAGGCTATTATTTTTCTCTTCAATTTCGTTGCTTCTTCTTACCAGTTCTGCCGTTTTTTCATTCACCATTTCCTGCAGCTTAATTTTCTGCCTCATGAACTTTTGTTCGCGGTAACGGGCGTAAGCGATTCCCGAAAAAATGATTACCAGCGCAACGGCAATACGAAAAGTAACCGTTTCGTACCAGGCAGGCTTAATAATAACGGTTATTTCTAACTCATTATCGTTCCACCTCTTTTTCTCGTTATAAGCTTTTACTTTAAAGGTGTAAGAACCAGCATCGAGGTTCGTGTAGGATGCAGTTCTCCGAGTATCAATGGTATTCCATTTTTTATCGAAGCCTTCCATACGATAAGCATAACGGTTATTTTCTCTCTCTTCGTAGTTGAGCAATACAAACTCGAATTCGAAAAAGTCTTCGCCGTGTTCCAGGGTAATCGTATCAATTGTACTTAATTGCTCACCCAATTGCAGGTCTTCATTAAACAGTTTTACCCCGGTTAAATACACGGGAGGGGAGTAATCGTTTGTAAACTGGTTCTCAGGTTCAATAACCAGGAAATTTTCTAAACCACCAAAAAACAGCTTTCCATCATCGTTGCGGTAAGCTGACCACTGCTGAAATTCTTCCGAATACAAGCCTTCATTACGGCCAAAGTTCGTAAAGCAGAGTCGATCAGTTTTGAGTAACGATAAGCCGCTGATGGTGCTTATCCAAAGGTTTCCGTTGTTATCCTGCAGCATCCCACAGGTTTGGTTTGAAGCAAGTCCATCTTTAGCAGTTAGGGCAGTGAAAGTTTGCTCAACAGTATCTAAATAACACAGTCCGTTATTCAGGGTGCTTACCCAGATATTACCATCTGCAGTTTCTGTAATCCCGGTAATAGCGTTACCGGTAATACTGGTTGAATCTTTTTCATCGTAACGGTAATTGATGAAAGTTTCTCTTACTGGATTAAAACAACTTAATCCGGAAGCTTTGGTACCAATCCACAGGTAACCCCTGCTATCTTCGTAAATTACCTTAACTGCATTACCGAGCTTAACTGATGATTCCCTGTAGTTGCTGTAACAGGAAAAGTCGTCGGAATTTTCATTATACCGGCATAACCCACCTCCGTAAGTACCGATCCACAGCCTTCCTTTACTGTCGGTGTAAATCTTTTCAATGCTGTTACTACTCAGGTTATTGTCTTCACTGCCTTCAGTGTAGTGGGTGAAAGTATCTTCTGCCAGGTTGTATTTACTCAGGCCTTCTTCCGCAGTACCAATCCATATAGCCTCATTAGTTTCCTCAAGGGCAGTAATAAAGTTATCGTTGACTGTATTATTGTTTTCCCCTAGAAAATTTCGCTGGAACCGGTTAACCACCTTACCTTCGGGATTGAGTTGAAACAGCCCGTTTCCGAAGGTACCCACCCAGAAGTGGTGGTTACGGTCCTGAATCAGGGCCATGACGGCCCCGGCGTTAAAATTTTCAATGTGCTTTCCGTCGCCGATGAAATTGGTAAAAGCCAGGCTGTTGAGGGGCAAGCGGAAGATGCCGTTTTTCTCGCTACCGATCCAGAGGTTACCGCCCTTATCCATACACAGGGCATTGATGCTGAAATTGTTGAGTCCGGGGTATTTGAGCGAATCGGGAGGCAGGGGGGTAAGCGTACCGTTTTGCAGGCGGATGAGGCCGTGTTGTTGAGAGGCCAGCCAGAGGTTTCCCATGGGATCCTGCTCAATATCGAGGATGTATTCGGCCTTGCCCCCGGGCTGGTGGTTAGGGGTAACAAACTGTTCGTTCACCGGGTCAAAGCTCACGAGGCCCTGTCCGAAGGTACCAATCCAGAGGATATGCTGCGAATCCATGAACAGGGAGTAAATATCATTGGAAGGAAGCTGGCCGGGCACACCGGGTTGGGCGCGAAAGGTTTTAAAGGACTGGTTTTCGAGGTTGAACCGGCAGAGTCCGCCTCCGAGGGTGGCAATCCAGAGGGAACCGTTGTGGTCGGGCTGGATGGCGAAGACGGAGTTATTAGGCAGGGAATTGGGGTTTCCGGTTTGTTGTCGGAACGGGGAGAAGGTAAAGGTATCGAGGTCGAGGTGAACCAGTCCGCCGCCGAAGGTACCGATCCAGAGGGACCCGTGCTGATCGGCATAGAGGGCTTTGACGTTATTGGCGGAGAGGTTGGGGTAGTTAGCCACGTTGAAACGGGTAACGTGGTGGTTAGAGGGGTTGAACCGGCACAGGCCGCCGTTGTTGGTGCCAATCCAGAGGTATCCGTGCTCATCTTCGGCCAGGACGTTCAGGTCGTTGACGGGCAGGGAAGAGGAATCGTTGGGGATATGGTAAAAGGTTTGGAACTGGTAGCCATCGTATCGGTTCAGGCCATTGCCGGTAGCATACCAGAGGTAACCCTGGCTATCCTGCAAAATATCATTCACCTGGTTGCTACTCAGTCCGTTTTCATTATTCAGTTGCGTAAAACTAGATATGCTGCTATATCCCTTTTTACCGTACTGCCCATGCACCGGTAAAGCATAGCTTACGATCAGTACTAAATAAAGCAGGGTGACCAGATACAACTTGGTTTTCTTTTTCATCAGATTCAAATATACGTGCCTGTAACGATTGAATAAATTGTATCGCAGAACTTACAGTTCTCGTGTAATTTTGGAGCCCGAAATGTCTGTTTCTGGGTTTTGAGTATACATAACAATCTTGTCGTAGAGTTCTACCGGATCGAAAGGTTTCACCAGGTAATCGTTCATTCCCGACTGATATATTTTTTCCCTGACTTCTGCAATGTTGGATGCAGTAATTGCAAGTATAGGTGTTCTGGCAATTTGCCCGTCCAGTTCCCTGATCTTACTGCTGGCCTGGTAGCCATTCATAACCGGCATTTGTAAATCCATTAAAATTAGATCATAATGTTTTTTGGCAACTGCATCCAGAGCCACCAGCCCGTTCTCAGCCACACTTACCTGTATGCCCCATTTTTCCATGTATTTTCTGGCTACCATTACGTTCATTCGGTTATCTTCCACCAAAAGAATTTGCAGCCCCTTCTTTATTTGATTAGTCGTAGCTTTCCTGGTATCGGATTCCTGAACCGGTTGTTGAGCTTCCGGTAAAACGAGGGTAAAACTGAATACCGACCCTTTGTTTACCGAACTCGATACACCGATTTTGCTACCGTGCATCTGGATGATTTTGCGGGTTATGGCCAGCCCCAGACCGGTGCCTCCGTACAGTCGGTTTATTGAGGAATCGGCTTGTGAAAAGCTATTGAAAATTTCATCAATTTTTTCTGCGGGTATACCTATACCGGTATCTTCCACCTTAAACTTTATATGGGCGTTACCATCTTCATACTTTTCCAGGAGCAATTCTAATTTCACGTATCCGCTGCTAGTGAATTTAATAGCATTTCCCAGTAAATTGGTTAGTACCTGGTTAATTCTCACAGCATCGCCAACTACATATTCGGGAACGGAGTCATCGATAAAAAGCTTCAGGAATACGTTTTTCTGCTTGGCACTATTCAGAAAGGTGAACTTTGTTCTCCGGCACAGTTCATAAAGGTTAAACGGTATTTGCTCGAGCTTTATACTACCAGAATGAATCTTCTGGTAATCTAGAATGTCATTAATGAGTTGTAGAAGATGTTCTGATGAAAATTTCAGAATGTTTAGGTTTTCCTTCTGGGAAGGGGTTGGGGTATCCTGGAGTAAAAGATATGTAGTACCAATAACCGCGTTCATAGGAGTACGCAATTCATGGCTCATAGTTGAAAGAAACGTTTCTTTTGCTCTCGATGCTTCCTCCGCTTTAGTTTTTTCCTCAGCAATGAGCTTATTATGTTCTTTCAGTTTTCGGGTTCGCTCTTCAACTATCAGCTCAAGTTCTGACTGGCGTTGATTAGCAACATAATCTTTGTACCATATCCAGAGCAGGAGTGATAAAGCTACTGTTAAAATTAATGTCACCTTAAACCACCATCGTTCATACCAGAGCGGGGGAACATAAAGTAACAGTTTTTTTACCACCTGATCGGCCGGGCGGTTAATTACATAACCCCGGATGAATAATGTGTAATTTCCCGGATCCAGATTAGTGTAAGTAGCAGAGTGGTTCTGTTGTAGGTTAATCCATCTTTTATCAAGGCCGTCTAGTTTGCTTTCGTAACGAATATTATTCTCACCGCTGTAAGATAACAAAGCAAAAGATACGGTAAATGAGCGATCACCAGCGGGAAGCTCAACTGAGTTAGAATTCTGAACCGACATAGTGCTATCAGATTCACCAATTGCGCGTAAATTGGTAAAAGCTAACGGGGCAACACGATTATGTTCATACAACTTACCAGGTTTAAAACTAATAAATCCCTGTAAGGTACCCATTAAAAGGTTCTGGTTGGCCCCCTCCCCAAGAGCTAGTGTTTGTAATTCTTTTACCGGTAGGCCATTCGAATGGTTGTAACTCGTAAACACTTGCCTTTTTGTATTAAAGCGAAGTAAACCACCATATTTGGTTGTAATCCACAAAATTGAGTCGCTAACCTGTACCATCCCGCTTTGCTCATTCAGTTGCCTGGTGACCAGTTCATTGAACGGTTGAATCCTTTTGCTTTCTGGATTGAATAAACAGAGCCCTCCATCGAGCGTGGAAACCCACAAAAGACTGTCTGAAAACGAAATGCCGGTAATACTTTTCCTGCTTATTAAACCCTTTGACTGATCCAGGTACTGGCTGAGCTGTGAACGGTTGGCCGACAAGTAAAATAGCCCGTTGTTCCGGGATCCTATCCATAATCCACCCGATGGGGCTTCTCTGATCAGCCGGATATTTACAGTAGCCCATCCGCCGGGTACTTCAGGAGCTGGTAAACCCGCATTGGTAAATTTATTCTGTTCCTCATCATAATAGAATAAACCTTGCTGGAAAGTGCCGGCCCAAAGAGTACCCTGCTTATCTTTTACGATACTTTCCACATCAATTTCACTAACTATTTTGTTACCAGAGTAAAAAGGAACACTATTGAAATTTCCGTTAGCCAGTTCATAAATCCCATGACTCCCGGTTCCTATCCATAGTTTTTGCTGTTTATCCTGGTACAGGGCATTAATAACGCTATCCTCGAAAATTTCGCTGGAAAACCGGTTAACCACCTTACCTTCGGGATTGAGTTGAAACAGCCCGTTTCCGAAGGTACCCACCCAGAAGTGGTGGTTACGGTCCTGAATCAGGGCCATGACGGCCCCGGCGTTAAAATTTTCAATGTGCTTTCCGTCGCCGATGAAATTGGTAAAAGCCAGGCTGTTGAGGGGCAAGCGGAAGATGCCGTTTTTCTCGCTACCGATCCAGAGGTTACCGCCCTTATCCATACACAGGGCATTGATGCTGAAATTGTTGAGTCCGGGGTATTTGAGCGAATCGGGAGGCAGGGGGGTAAGCGTACCGTTTTGCAGGCGGATGAGGCCGTGTTGTTGAGAGGCCAGCCAGAGGTTTCCCATGGGATCCTGCTCAATATCGAGGATGTATTCGGCCTTGCCCCCGGGCTGGTGGTTAGGGGTAACAAACTGTTCGTTCACCGGGTCAAAGCTCACGAGGCCCTGTCCGAAGGTACCAATCCAGAGGATATGCTGCGAATCCATGAACAGGGAGTAAATATCATTGGAAGGAAGCTGGCCGGGCACACCGGGTTGGGCGCGAAAGGTTTTAAAGGACTGGTTTTCGAGGTTGAACCGGCAGAGTCCGCCTCCGAGGGTGGCAATCCAGAGGGAACCGTTGTGGTCGGGCTGGATGGCGAAGACGGAGTTATTAGGCAGGGAATTGGGGTTTCCGGTTTGTTGTCGGAACGGGGAGAAGGTAAAGGTATCGAGGTCGAGGTGAACCAGTCCGCCGCCGAAGGTACCGATCCAGAGGGACCCGTGCTGATCGGCATAGAGGGCTTTGACGTTATTGGCGGAGAGGTTGGGGTAGTTAGCCACGTTGAAACGGGTAACGTGGTGGTTAGAGGGGTTGAACCGGCACAGGCCGCCGTTGTTGGTGCCAATCCAGAGGTATCCGTGCTCATCTTCGGCCAGGACGTTCAGGTCGTTGACGGGCAGGGAAGAGGAATCGTTGGGGATATGGTAAAAGGTTTGGAACTGGTAGCCATCGTATCGGTTCAGGCCATTGCCGGTAGCATACCAGAGGTAACCCTGGCTATCCTGCAAAATATCATTCACCTGGTTGCTCGTTATCGTATTACGTGCTTCTGGTGTAATGAAACCTGCCATGCGCTGGGCCACGGCATTAACATGAAGTAAGATACCGATCAGTACAAAATAACTCGATAAACGCACTATTTTATTCCTTTTAATAAAAGGTAAATAAACGACCAGTACTGGCAAAAAACTGCTTTTGTTGGCTGTTTAGTTAACGCATGTGCTTTAAGTTAGGTAATTGAGGGTGTTTTTACTGAAAGGTATCCAGGTTGCGGATCAGTATACGTTTACGGTCGAAGTAAATAAGATTATTTTCTTTCAACTCGTTGAGAACGGTAGTTACCGTTTGCCGCGAAGTACCGGTAAGGCTTGCTATATCCTGATGGGTGAGGTTGTTTTTTATTAAGGTTTCTGTTCCAACTTTTCTGCCACTCTCTTCAGCGGAATCTTTCAGGTATTCCACAATACGGGTACGCGCATCTTTGGCCACGAGCGATTCAATTCTTCGCTCCATTTTACGCATGCGTAAGCCTATCAGCTTAAATATATGTAAGCTAAAATTTTTATTGTCGAGCATCAGGTTCTTCATATCTTCTATATTCATCGGGCAGATGGTGGTATCCTGCTCAATAGCTACAGCATAATC
>CAZIWJ010000160.1:0-8302 GCA_964542855.1 uncultured Roseivirgaceae bacterium | reverse complement strand
CCTGGATACTTTCTACAATGGTATTGGCCATGTACTGGTAATCGTAGGTATGGTGCAGGGAATCTTTAACCGGGAACCCCCCGCCGATGTCCATGGTATCCAGTTCCGGGGCCAGTTTTTTCAGTTCGGTATACTTGTACACGAATTTACTCAGCTCGTTCCAGTAGTAGGAAGTATCGCGAATACCCGAATTGATGAAAAAGTGCAGCATCTTTAGCCGGGCTTTTGTTTTTCCTTTTACGCGGTAGCGATAAAAGTTAAGTACGTCCTCGTAGCGAATACCCAGCCGGGAGGTGTACAGTTCAAAACGGGGTTCTTCGTTGGCAGCCATGCGAATGCCGAACGGGTACGACTGGTTTACGTGGTTTTCGTAATAATTCAGTTCATCCAGGTTATCGACTACCGGGATGCAGTTCACAAACCCTTCGTTCAGGAATTCGGTAATGTACTGCAGGTATAATTCTCGCTTGTACCCGTTACAAATGATGTAAGTGTTCTTGCTAATGAGCCCTTCCTGGTGCAACTTCCGCAGTATCATCATATCGTAGGCCGAAGAAGTTTCCAGGTGCACATTTTCCTGCAGGGCCCTTTCCATTACAAATTGGAAGTGAGAGGCTTTGGTACAGTAACAATACCGATAATTTCCCCGGTAATTAACCCTGGCAATGGCCTCGTTAAACCACTGGTTGGCCTGCTGGATGTTGGAGGTAATTTTCGGCAGGTAACTCAGCTTCAGCGGAGTACCGTACTCCCGGATAATATCCATGAGCGGGATATTATGAAAGTTAAGCTCCCCCTCCCCGTTGATGTTGAATTCAGGAGTGGGAAAATAAAAGGTTTGGTCAATGACGTCGAAATACCTCCTCATACAATATTGGTAATTTTTAGCTGTTAACAGCATTAAACTGTTTTCTGTTCTGTTTACAGAATAAATGCCTGTTAAAGAAAAGGGCACTTTAAGCAATATTTATGATATTTGCACCCTGTTAGGAAAATCGCAGCTATGGATATTGAATTGCACATTAAAAAACAACTGGCCGGTGCCCTGGAAGCCCTGTATTCGCACTCGGTTAATGCCGAGGAGCTATCGCTTCAGCCCACCCGGAAAGATTTTGCTGGTTCTCATACCTTCATCACCTTTCCTTACGCCAAAGTGAGCCGGAAAAACCCGGCACAAACCGCCGAAGAGCTGGGCGATTACCTGAAAGAGCATACCCGCGAAGTTGTGAACTTTAACGTGGTAAAAGGTTTTCTGAACCTGGAGCTGGCCGATTCCGTGTGGACAAATATCCTGGCCGATATTATTAACCATAACGAGCAGGAAGCGGGTGCCCCGTACGGATTCCAGCCTGCCAGTGGCCAGCAGGTAGTGGTGGAATTTTCTTCCCCCAACACCAACAAGCCCCTTCACCTGGGCCATTTGCGGAATAATTTCCTCGGTTTTTCAGTTGCCCGTATTCTCGAGGCCAACGGCTACACGGTGAAGAAGGTAAACCTGGTGAACGATCGTGGCATTCACATCTGCAAGTCTATGCTGGCTTACAGTCGTTTCGGTAACGGCGAAACCCCGGAATCATCGGGCCTGAAAGGCGACCACCTGGTGGGCAAGTACTACGTGCAGTTCGATAAAGCTTACCGGAAAGAAATAGAGCAACTGGTGAATGAAGGCATGCCCCAGGAGGAAGCCGAAAAAGAAGCCCCGCTCATGAAAGCCGCACAGGATATGCTACAGGCCTGGGAGCAGGGAAATACCGAAGTAGTGGCCCTTTGGAGTAAAATGAACAGTTGGGTATACGAAGGCTTCGATGAAACCTACCGGAAAATTAACGTACATTTCGATAAAACCTACCACGAATCGGAAACCTTTCTGCTGGGCAAAGACCTGGTGAAGGAAGGGCTGGAAAAAGGAGTATTCTTTACCAAAGAAAATGGCTCGGTGTGGGTGGATTTAACCGAGCATAAGCTAGACGAGAAATTACTGCTCCGCGCCGATGGCACTTCCGTGTACATGACCCAGGATTTAGGAACTGCTGAATTGCGGTACAATGATTTCCCGTTCGTGAAATCGATTTACACCGTAGGCAACGAGCAGGATTACCACTTCAAAGTGCTGTTTACCATCCTGAAAAAGCTGGGCAGAAGTTACGCGGATGGGTTATATCACCTTTCTTACGGAATGGTTGACCTACCCAGCGGCCGGATGAAATCGCGGGAAGGAACCGTGGTTGATGCCGACGACCTGATTACTGAAATGGTACAAACCGCACAAAAACACACTGAAGAAGCAGGAAAAATAGAAACCCTGAGCCACGAAGAAGCGGAAGCTTTATACCACATGCTGGGCACCGGTGCCATTAAATACTTCCTGCTGAAAGTAGACCCGCGCAAGCGCATGCAATTTAACCCGGAAGATTCGGTGCAGTTCCAGGGAAATACAGCCCCGTTTATCCAGTACACCCACGCCCGAATTGCTTCCCTGCTACGAAGAGGGAAAGCCGATAACATCCCGGTTTTGACTAACTTTTCGGCAGTAACTGAATTGCAGGATTCGGAACGTAGTGTGATCCAGTTGCTGGCCGATTTTCCTCAGAAAGTACAGCTGGCGGGAGCGGAATATGCTCCTTCGGTAATTGCACAGTATGCTTTTGATCTGGCAAAAGAGTATAATCGATACTACGCGGAAGTACCCATTTTTGCTGAAAAAGATAATATTTCGCTCATCAGCTTTCGACTGGCTTTCTCACGAGCGGTGGCTGCCACCTTACAACTGGCAATGAAATTGCTTGGTATTGCCGTACCTGACAGAATGTAACGTTAAATTAATTAAATTTATTTATGTCGCAGATTCACAACTTTTTTTTGAAAAGTATTGACGGGAAAATGGTTCACATGGCCGATTTTAAGGGCAAAAAGATGCTGCTGGTAAATACGGCATCGAAATGCGGATACACCGGTCAGTACGCCGAATTGCAGGAATTGCACGAAAAACATGGTGACCAGATTATTGTTATGGGGTTTCCTTCTAACCAGTTTGGCGGGCAGGAACCGGGCAGTAATGAAGAGATTGCCGCATTCTGCGAGCAAAACTATGGGGTAACCTTCCCGTTATTCGAAAAAGTAGAAGTAGTAGGTGAGAACAAGCACCCGCTATTCGAGTGGCTTACCGACAAGGAACTTAACGGCTGGAATGACCGGGAACCCAACTGGAACTTTTGTAAATACCTGGTAGATGAAAAGGGCAATTTGAAGCAATTTTTCGCGTCGCCTGTTTCTCCGCTATCGGAAGAAATTGTAAATGGATAAATGAACGCAACAACCCGGGCATGGATCGCTGCTGCCCGTCCCAGAACACTCCCACTGGCTTTATCGAGCATTGGCATGGGCGCTTTCCTGGCAGCAGGTATCGGGCAATTTCGGTGGGAAGTGCTTTTGTTCAGCGCACTGACCACCATTTTTCTTCAAATTCTTTCTAACCTCGCCAACGATTACGGCGACTCCATTCACGGGGCCGACAGTACTGAGCGCGAGGGGCCAAGCCGTACCGTGCAGGCCGGCCTGATTACCGCACCGGCCATGAAGGCTGCCGTTATTACCTTCAGCCTGCTTTCGCTGGCTTCCGGGATATGCCTGTTATACATTGCCTTCGAGGGGTTCTCCACTACTTTCTGGCTGTTTATGGGGTTTGGTTTGCTGGCCATCGGGGCAGCCATTACTTATACGGCCGGCAATAAGCCCTACGGTTACATGGGGCTGGGCGATGTGTCGGTGTTACTCTTTTTCGGGCTACTCGGGGTAGGCGGGTCCTTTTACCTGCATACCGGCTTTGTAGCCGCTTCTCACTTCTTACCGGCCCTGAGTTGCGGCCTGTTTTCCGTAGCCGTGTTAAACGTAAACAATATCCGCGACATGAAAACTGACCGGGCGGCCGGCAAAATTTCTTTACCGGTTCGCTTAGGCCGCAAACTGGCCGTCCGCTACCACTGGGCTTTGCTGGCCGGTGGCCTGCTGGCATCTGTGGTGTATGTGCTGTTCAACTACGAAAGCGCATGGCAGTGGCTATTCCTGGTTAGCACTCCGCTAATATTTCGTAATGGAAGAGCCGTACAGGTAAAAACGCAGGCGAAAGAATTAGATCCTTACCTGAAGCAGATGGCCCTCAGCACACTGGTTTACGTACTTACATTCGGATTAGGAAACCTGTTGGGCTAATTTCATTCAGAATCCATTATTTTTCGTATAATTAAGCAGTAGAACCCCAAAAAAACTCGTATATGATTAAGAATATTCTAGTTCCCACCGATTTTTCCGATTTAGCGAGAAATGCGTTAAACCTGGCTTATGGCATTGCCGAGAAAACGGGTGCCCGCATTCAGTTACTTAACGTAATAGAACCCCCGCACGGTAGTTCTTTCAGCGCTATGGGTGAAATAGATACGTCTGCCAATGATTTCGAAGCTGTTTTTATCCGCCAGTTAAAGGAAAAAATGGAGGATAAAATGCAGGACCTGGTTAGCGAGGAAACCTTTAAAGATGTGGAACTGAACGGCCGCGTTGATGTTGGCCGGCCTTACGAAACAATTGCCGATGAAATTACTGAAAACGATACCAACCTGGTGGTTATGAGCACTAACGGTGCAAGCGGGGTTGAAGAAGTTCTCATCGGATCGAATGCTGAAAAAGTAGTGCGCCGTTCCAAATGCCCGGTAATATCCGTACACGATCCGGTAACCATAGACGACATTAATGATATTGTATTTGCCACCAACCTGCGCGATAACCAGGAAAAGATACTGAAGGAGTTAAAAACCATCCAGGATATTTTTGGTGCCAGGTTGCACGTGGTAACCATTAATACGCCCAGCAACTTTTCTTCCGACCGGTACTACAAAAAGAAGATGGAAGAGTTTGCACAGAACAACCAGATTAAAGACTATACCTTTACCGTATACAACGACGATACCGAGGAAGATGGCATCATTTATTTTGCCGACGAAATTGATGCCGATATGATTGCCCTGGCAACTCACGGCCGAACCGGTATTCGCCATGTACTCAGTGGTAGTATTGCCGAAGACGTGGTAAACCATACCAAACGCCCGGTGTGGACCTTCCACTTATCGTAAACGAATAACTGCACGAATCAAGGCGCTCCCGGGGCGCCTTTTTTATTGGTGTTTTTGTTGCCCTGGCAAAAATATTTCCATTCTATATATCATTATTCTTATTTTTCGTTGAATACCCATAACCAAACACCGCAGTTATGAACCGGATAACTATTGTCCTCATCCTTTTCTTAGTAGGATGCAGTACTGTTCCCCTTACTAACCGGAAGCAATTAAACCTCATTCCTTCCAGCCAGATTCTTGCCCTGAGTGCCGATAGCTACCAGCAGGTATTAAGAGAAAACGACTTGTCGAATAATAGCGAATACATTAACCGGGTACGCCGGGTAGGACAAAATATAGCCCGTTCTGTTGAAGAATACCTGGCAGAAACCGGCCAGTCGGGTTTACTGAACGGGTATAACTGGGAATTTAACGTTATTAAAGATGAACTGGTAAATGCCTGGGCCATGCCGGGAGGGAAGATTGCTTTTTACGAAGGAATTATGCCGGTGTGTAACGATGACCTGGGAGTGGCCGTGGTAATGGGGCACGAGGTTGCCCACGCGGTAGCCCGGCACGGGAACGAACGGATGTCGCAGGGCCTAATAACTCAACTCGGTGGTGTGGCCCTGGCTGTTGCCCTGAAAGACCAGCCCCAAACCACCCAGGCTATTGCCATGGCTGCTTTCGGGGCCGGTACTACCATGGGGGTTATCCTGCCTTTTAGCCGGTTGCACGAAAGCGAAGCCGATGAACTGGGGTTGTATTTCATGGCCAAAGCGGGTTACAACCCGCGCGAAGCGCCAAAATTCTGGGAGCGCATGGCAGCAAAAGGAGGAGGCAGCGAGCCGCCCGAGTTTCTTTCTACCCACCCCAATCATAGTACACGAATCCGGCGCCTGAACGAACACATGCCCAAAGCCCTGGAATATTACCGGGCAAACCGGTAGCCGATGGTCGGAAATAACCGGAACAAACGTGCGCTGCATTATGCATTCCCGGTACATGTAGCTTATATTTGAGGTCTTGTTTACCAAAACCCTGAAATTATGAGAATTGCTGTAGTTGGCGCCACCGGCCTGGTTGGCGGAGAAATTCTGAAAGTTCTCGAAGAACGCGATTTCCCCTTTACCGGGTTATTGCCCGTGGCTTCTGCCCGCTCGGCAGGAAAAACCATTGCCTGTAAGGGAAAGGAATATACCGTAATTACCATGGAAGATGCCATTCAACAGAAGCCCGAAATTGCTATTTTTTCTGCCGGGGGCAGCACTTCTAAGGAGTATGCTCCCCGCTTTGCAGCAGTGGGCACTACGGTAATTGATAATTCTTCTGCCTGGCGTATGGATCCGGAAAAGCCTTTAATTGTACCAGAAATTAACGGACATATCCTCGGTGAGCAGGATAAAATTATTGCCAACCCCAATTGTTCAACCATTCAGATGGTGTTACCACTGGCTTCCCTGCATAAAGCCTACGGCATGAAACGAATCGTGGTATCTACTTACCAGTCGGTAACCGGAACCGGAAAAGCTGCGGTTGACCAGCTCAATGCCGAGCGCAGTGGTAAAAACCACGAGAAAGTATACCCGCACCCCATTGATATGAACGTGCTCCCGCACATTGATGTATTCTTCGATAACGGTTATACCAAAGAAGAAATGAAAATGGTGAATGAAACGGTGAAAATTTTCAACGATGCATCCATCAGGGTAACGGCTACCGCCGTTCGGCTTCCGGTAGTGGGCGGCCACAGCGAAGCGGTGAATGTAGAGTTTGACAAAGAATTTGATTTACAGGAAGTAACTAACCTGTTATCGCAAACCCCTGGGGTTGTAGTGCAGGATAACCCGGCTGAAAACCATTACCCCATGCCGTTACATGCCCACGGCAAAGACGAAGTATTTGTGGGGCGCATCCGGCGCGACGAAACGCAGGAAAAAACCCTGAACCTGTGGATTGTAGCCGACAACCTGAGAAAGGGAGCAGCTACCAACGCGGTACAGATCGCCGAACTGCTGGTAAAGCAGAATGCAGGAGTAGCCTGATAACCGAAGTGGATGCAAGAGGAAGAAAGCCGGCGGTTAGCACAACTCCTACAACCTGATGCAAGGCGTTTTATTAGGGAAAACCAAAACGCTGATCCTTTTTCACCAGGGCTGGCCAACGCCGCCCCGGGTTCCATTTCCTTTAAAGCCGTTGCTGAACAAATCCACGCCCGGCAAAAGGCCAGGAAAAAACTTCCCAACTGGTATGCCCTGGCTGATATCGTATGGCCTCCTCCCCTTTCCGTTGAGCAGTGTTCTTCTTTCGCTACGGCGAAGTACAAGAGTAAGCTTATATCGGGCAGCAGCCTTGCCGACTTAACCGGGGGAAGCGGGGTGGATACATTTTATCTTAGTGGCTCTTTCAACACGGTACATTATGTAGAGCCCGATTCCTGGTTGTGTACCCTGGCCGCGCATAATTTTGGGGTACTGCAAGCGGGTAATATCACCGTGCATCATTCCCGGGCGGAAAACTTTCTGCAACAGGAAATTTACACCGATTGGATGTACATCGACCCTTCCCGTCGCGACGAAAACCGGCAGAAAGTTTATAAACTTGAAGATTGTACGCCAGACGTTACTTCTCTTCTCCCCGATCTTTTTCGCCGTACAAATAAAGTATTATTGAAGGCAGCACCCATGCTCGACATTAAACAGGGCGTACGAGCGCTGGAACAGGTAAGCGCCGCGCATATTATTGCAGTGAATAATGAGGTGAAAGAACTCCTTTTTGAACTGGCTACCGATTCCGGACCGAACTTCCCGGTAAACGTGGTGAACCTGTTGGCATCAGGAGAAATTATCCATGAGTTTTTGGGCTCCTGGCAGGATGAAATGAACGCTGCTGTGCAGTATGGAGGGCCGGACACTTATCTTTACGAACCGAATGCCGCAATGATGAAAGCCGGTTTCTTCCAACTGGTTGGTAGTTCCTTTGCTTTGAACAAGCTTCACCCTAATACTCATTTGTATACCAGCAACGAAAAAAGAGAAGGCTTTCCCGGTAAAATATACAGGATAAAACAATTACTGCCCTATCGTAAAAAGGCAGTGAAACAGGCTTTACCTCGTTTACAAGCCTCAGTGCGTGTACGTAATTTTCCCGATAAGCCCGATAGCATTAAGAAAAAACTGGGCCTGGAAGAAGATAGT
>CAZIWJ010000159.1:0-8311 GCA_964542855.1 uncultured Roseivirgaceae bacterium | reverse complement strand
CCCCGAAAGGCCGGTTACCACCACCAGCTTGTTTCGGGGAATAGCTACGCTAATGTTTTTCAGGTTGTTAACCTTTGCCCCCTTTATAATAATAAACTGCTTCGGATCGAGGTGATCTACGGAAGCCGGTTGTTTTGTTGCCGTTTTATCCATGAACTTGCAAATATACGAGTCGTTCAGCAATTTGACAGTTCAGCGCATTACCTACTGTTAATCGCTACTCACTTTAAGCACTTATCCGTATGAAACAGATAATCATCTACTCTGGTTTAGTTGCCTTCCTTTTCTTTTCCTGCGACGGCGGGGAAGATTTACCCGGAAACCCTCCCGTGGCCGATGCGGGCAATGATCAGTTAATTAGCGGTTTACGAACCGTGAGCCTCGACGGGAGTAATTCTTCCGATCCTGACGGCGATACGCTTACTTTTTTGTGGTCGTTCGTTAGCCAGCCCAACGGAAGTAGCGCTTCTATTTTTAATAATGACCAGGAGCGGGCCCAGTTCAATTCCGATGCACTTGGCGTTTACGTGGTTGAACTCAGGGTTCAGGACGGCATTCACCCGGCCCAGACCGACGAGGTGGAAATTACGGTGGAAGAGAGCAATAATAATCCCCCGGTAGCTGAAATTGCAGAAGTATCGGCGGTTGCTGCCGGTGAAACCATTACCCTCGACGGTACCGGGTCGTCAGATCCCGACGGTGATGAATTATCGTATAACTGGAGTATTATTAGTAGCCCGACCGATGGCGGAGGCACCACCATTACCAACAGCACGCAGGCTACGGCTTCAATTAACTCGTCGGTGAGCGGTACTTACGTTATTGAGCTGCGGGTTCGCGACCCGGAGGGGCTATCGGATACCGAACAGGTGCAGGCTGTATTTAATTAATTAGTGCCGGCGGAGGGTAATGAGTGTAACTTCGCCCTGGCAGAAAAAACGGACCGGTATTCCCGATACGCCGCAACCGGCGCTGGTATAACCAATCATTTGCCCGTGCTGCCACAGCCCTTTATACAAGTGTTGCCCTTTATACAGGTGTTTTACCAGTGGAATGCCTCCCGGTAAGCGGATTTGGCCGCCGTGGGTATGCCCGCAGAGGTACAGGTCGTAGTTGGCCGCAGCGGCTTCTTCGTAGTACTCCGGCGAATGAACCAGGGCCAGTTTAAACCCTTTATCGGGAGAAGCAAACAAGGCTTCATCCATTTGGGTGGTGGCATAATAATGGGGATCATCGAGCCCGGTAATATGAAAAGATTCATTGCCCCGGTGCAGCGACACCGTTTCGTTAATTAGCATGCGTGCACCCAGTTGCGCCACGTATTCAGCGTCGTGGTGCAACTCGTGGTTACCGAGTGTAGCTAAAATCCCGTCGACCGGTTGCAGGGCGTTAATAATAACCTGCATGGGCTCGTACACCATTTCGGGAGGATTAAAGGGGTTTAATCTATAATCGCCGGTAATAACAGTAAGGTCGTGTTCAACCTCTTTTACTACGCCGGCAATACGATTTTCAATACCCGGAAAGCTTTCCAGGTGCATATCGGTGAGGTGGAGAATTTTGTAGCCATCGAAAGCTGATGGAAGATTGGGAAATGATAAATCCAGCTGCCTTAGGGCAATGTTCAGCGCATTTGCCTGCCCTTTACCGTAAACCCCGCCCAGCTTAAGCAGGTTTTTAAAATGGGGAAGAACCCGGTCGATAGCAGTGAACCGTCCTCGCAACTTATCTTTTTGGGAAATTCGGCCAAACTTCTTTTCCTCCAGTAGCTTTCTCTCTCTTCGCCAGTGGGTAAGGTTTTCTTGCCGTTGGCTGTCAACTTGCGTTTCTGTAACCATTTGCATGGGGTGCTATAATTAAATACACAAATGAAACGCAGTATTGATCTATTTTAGCTCACCACTCATCTAAAAAAATCACGGTTGTACCTTTAACAACTGGATTCCATGACATGCAATATTTAAATTTATGGTCATGAAGGCGACCAAAATATTTACATTCGTACTGTTTTTTGTGTTTTCCGAAGCTTACACTCAGGATGTTAAAATTATTGGTTCAGCCAGTGGCGAGCCCGTTTTCGGCGTAAGCGTGCATACTCCTAACCAGAAAAAAATGGTGATGGGAAATCGTTCGGGCGTTGCCGACCTCTCCAGTTTCGGAGCGAACGACACCCTTATTTTCCGCCATACTGCCTACCACCCGGTAACTACCCTTAAAAAAGATATTAAAGAAGGGGTGATCCGGTTGGAATCCAAAACCTTTATCATGCGGGATGTTTCGGTTACGGTAAGCAAGTGGGAGCAAAACCAGGATGAAATTCCCCAGCAGATCCTGTCGATCACCCCCGACGATGTGGCCCGGGTTAATCCGCAAACTACTGCCGATTTGCTCGATCAGACCGGGCAGGTTTTCGTACAGAAAAGCCAGCTTGGTGGGGGAAGCCCCATGATCCGTGGCTTTGCTGCTAACCGGGTACTGATTATGGTTGACGGGGTGCGCATGAACAATGCCATTTACCGGAGTGGAAACCTGCAAAATGTAATCAGTATTGATCCTAACCTGATCGGGGAAGCCGAGGTGATTTACGGTCCGGGTTCGGTGATATACGGCAGCGATGCACTGGGAGGAGTAATGGATTTTCACACCCGTGAGCCTAAATTTTCTTCTTCCGATAAAACTACCCTGAACGCAATGGTATTTACCCGTTACTCGACGGCTAATAACGAGAGGACCGGTCATGCAGACGTGAATATCGGTACGCGTAAGTTTGCCTCTTTTTCCAGCGTTACCTTCAGTGATTTCAATAACCTGCGGGCAGGAAGCAACCGGCCTGAAGGCTACCCCGATTTCGGGAAACGCACTTTTTACGTGGAGCGGATCGACGGTGAAGACCAGGTTATTGCCAACGATGACCCCAACCTGCAAGTACCTTCGGGTTATCGACAGTTGAACCTGCTGCAAAAATTTGCCGTGCGCCCTACCGACTGGTGGCAGGTAGAGTATGCATTTCACTACTCCACTACTTCCGATATTCCCCGCTATGACCGGCTAATTGTTACCGAAGATGACGGTTCTCCCGATAAAGCCGAATGGAATTACGGGCCACAGCGGTGGTCGATGAACTGGCTGAACAGTGCTTTTTATAATGAGAACTTCTGGTACGACGAAGCTAAAATTACCCTGGCCTACCAGGACGTGCAGGAAAGCCGGATCGACCGGAACTTTAACAACCCCCGGAGAAGAAACCGAACAGAAGATGTGGATGTGTTTTCAGTTAATGCAGACCTGGACAAGCAGATTAACGAAAACCAGCAATTGTTTTACGGGCTGGAGTACGTGGGTAACCGGGTGAACTCCAGTGCATTCCGGGAAAACATCAACACTGGTGAAAGAGAACCCACAGCAACCCGGTACCCCGATAAAGGAAGCACCTGGCAGTCGGCCGCTGCCTACCTGGGTTACAAGTGGCGTACTTCCGATAAAACGGTAGTTAATGCCGGTGCCCGCTACACTAATATTTGGATTAATTCGCAGTTCTCCGATCAGTTTTACGACTTCCCCTTCGATGAAATTGATATCAATTCCGGGGCTTTCAGTGGTTCGCTGGGGCTGGTGCACACACCGGTTAATTTCCTGAAGCTGGATATGATGGTTTCCAGTGGCTTCCGGGCGCCCAACATCGACGACGTAGGGAAAGTATTTGACTCTGAACCGGGCAACGTAGTGGTGCCCAACAGCAACCTGCGGCCCGAATACGCCTACAATGCTGAAACCGGCGCCCGGGTGCAATTACTCAATAACAGGTTAACCCTGGGCGCCAGTGGGTTTTACACCCTGCTGAACAACGCCATGGTTCGTCGTAATTTCCGGTTTAACGGGCAGGACAGCATCGCGTACGACGGGGAACTGAGCCGGGTACAGGCCCTGGTAAACGTGGGGAGCGCCTACATTTGGGGCTACCATTTTAGCGTACAGGCCCAGTTAAATCCCTGGCTGGTGCTAAATTCAACCGTTACTAACACGTACGGCAGAGACCGGGAGGAAAATATTCCTTTACGCCACACCGCCCCGCTGTTCGGGCAAACTACCCTTAGCTACAGCCATAGTAATTTACAGGCAGAATTTTATGTAAGATATAACGGGGCAAGGCCTTTTAGTGAACTCTCGCCTTCCGAGCAGAATAAAACCTTTCTTTACACCGATAATGGTACGTTGAGCTGGACAACCCTGAACCTGAGGGCTTCTTACGAGTTGGGCGAAAAGTTCCTGATTTCCACCGCTTTAGAGAATATTCTGGATTTGCACTACCGCCCTTATTCTTCGGGCATTTCAGCTCCCGGACGCAATTTAATCATTTCACTACGGGCTACTCTCTAAGCCACTTCCTTTGGTCCGGGCCGGGTTTTTCATCCCAGCCCGGAAGAAATTGTATGTAAGGTTTACAGGTAAAAAAAGAATATTTTTATATATTCATGATTCGCCTATAACTATAAACTTATGACAAGCCCTGTATCCACTCGTTTGCGCATTGTCCTGTTGATGTTCCTGATGAGCCTGTCGCTAGTAATTTTAAAATGCAGTGCAGAGCAAGAGCTCGGAATGGAACCGGTCGATAAGTTAGAAAATTTTAAACGATAAGTTCATGCGCAGTTTTGCAGGCGTTTTTGCAATAATTATAAGTTTGTTAGTTAACCAGGATTGTCAGGCCCAGGCTGCCCTTTCCGTTTTGTCGGCCGATGAGCGCACCTATTACGATTACGTTTACCAGAAGTACAGCAGTGCCACGCCACTGGATACCAACCGGCTGCGAACCCCGGCCGAGTGGGAAGAAATGGACGGGCTGGTTATTGCCTGGCAGAATTTCCCGGAAATTCACCGTGAAATTGTTCGCTACGCCAGCCGGGAGGGTCAGATTTACGTGCTGTGCGAAGACTCCTTAGAGGTTAGTTACGATTTGCGTAAATGGGAAATTAGCCTGGACAGCGTAAATTTTATCCAGCGAAGTATCGATTGCCCCTGGGTTCGTGACTACGGGGCCAATTCGGTTTATGAAAAAGGCAATGCCTCGCGCAAGCTGATCGACTGGCACTACAACCGCTCCCGCCCCAACGACGACATCGCCTCGCTGTTTCTGGCCGACGAACTGAATATTCCTATACACAATACGGTAGAACAACCTTACAACCTGGTACATACCGGGGGAAACTTCATTACCGATGGGTTTGGAACGGCTTTCTCGAGCAAACTGATCCTGCAGGAAAACCCCGGTAAGTCGGAGGCAGCGATTAACCAGATTATGCGCGACTTTATGGGCATTCGCAATTACGTTAAAATGGATGTGCTGCCTTACGACGGTATTCATCACATCGATATGCACATGAAGTTGCTGGATGAGGAAACCCTGCTGGTGGGTCAATACCCGGAAGGGGTTGCCGACGGGCCGCAAATTGAGGAAAACCTCCGGCAGTTGTTAGAAGAAGTAAAAACAGTTTTTGGTACCCCTTTCAAGGTGGTTCGCATCCCTATGCCGCCGGAGGAAGTAAAAAAGCAGGGTGAACAGCAGCACCCCGTTTATCGCGACAACGGTCGGGTACCCTATTACACTTATACCAACTCGCTTATTTTTAATAAACTAGTGCTGGTACCTATGTTCAGTAAGCCGTATTACGATTCACTGGCGCTGAATACTTACCGGGAAGCCATGCCCGGTTATACCGTAAAGGGAATTAACAGCGTAGCTGCTATTGCCCGGGGGGGTGCTATTCATTGCTTAACCAAGGGCATAGCAGCCCGTAACCCCCTGCTGATTGCCCACCAGGAAGTTGGAAAAATCAACGCAACAGATCGCGGCTATCGCATTGAAGCACTGGTTGAACACGCCAGTGGAATTGAACAGGCAACCGTTTATTTCCGGTGGAAAGGGGAAGAAAACTTCCAGCAATTACCGATGTGCCGGAAATACCCGGGCGAAAACCACTGGGAAGCTATTATTCCGGCTGGCCATTCAGCGAAAGAAATTGAATATTACATTCGGGCTACTGCCAATACCGGTAAGCAACAGGTGCGCCCGCTACCCGCTCCCCGGGGCCACTGGAATATAACGGTGGTAGGAGAAGGATCAATTTAACTTTTATAGCATTATGATGAAGTACATTCTACTAATAATTATTCCGTTCCTCTTACTAAGTACCAGGGTAACAGGACAGCAAAATACCATTATTCCTCCCGAGGCCTACCAGGCGATGGAGTACCGGAACGTAGGGCCTTACCGGGGGGGCAGAGTAACCGCCGTTACCGGTATTCCGGGCGAAGAGCGAACTTTTTTAATGGGATCGACCGGGGGTGGTGTATGGAAAACCACCGACGGAGGAGCCAGCTGGCAAAACCTTACCGACGGGCAGATAAGCTGTGGAAGCATCGGATCGGTAACTGTTGCTCCCTCCGACCAAAGCGTTATTTACGTGGGTACAGGCTCTGATGCTATTCGGGGAAATGTTTCACCGGGAAAAGGATTGTATAAGTCGGTGAATGGTGGCCGGGACTGGCAGCTCACCGGGCTGGAGCAGGCCGGGCAGATTGGTAAAATTCATGTCCACCCCGAAAACCCGGATATCGTGTATGCGGCCGCCCTGGGTAATCCGTTTGCCCGCAACCCGGAACGGGGAGTATACAAATCAACGGACGGGGGAAAAAGCTGGAACAAGGTACTGTACCACAGCGATAGCGTAGGGGCGATTGATCTGGCCATGCACCCTGCAAATCCCGATATTCTCTACGCTGGCTTATGGCGGGCAGAGCGTAAACCCTGGACAATCATAGATGGCGCCAAAGCCGGAGGCGTTTATCGTTCTACCGATGCCGGGAAAAGCTGGAAACGAGTTGGCGGCGGGTTGCCCGACGACTCCGGTGTACTGGGAAAAGTAGGCATTGCAATTTCTCCGGCCAATCCTGATCGCATCTGGGTATTGCAGCAGGCTACCGATGAACACGGTGGAGGATTATATCGCTCAGATAATGGGGGAGAAACATTTCAGAAGGTAAACCGGCAACGCGAACTACGGCAACGGCAGTTTTACTATACCCACCTGGTTGCCGATCCGGTAGAAGAAGACATTATTTACGCCATGAACACCCGCTTCTACAAATCTGAAGATGCGGGAATGACGTTTAGCCGTATCTCAACCCCGCACGGCGATAACCACGATTTATGGATCAACCCGGAGAATAACCAGGTGATGATTGAAAGCAACGACGGTGGAGCCAACGTAAGTTTCGACGGCGGGGAATCGTGGTCTACCCAGTTCAACCAGCCTACGGCAGAAATTTACCGGGTAACGGTCGATAATCAGTTTCCCTACCGCATTTACGGCGCCCAGCAGGATAACAGTACCATTTCCATTCCTAGCGAGGCCATTGGAGGCATTAGCCCGGTGCAGGACTGGTACGCTGTAGGTGGGGGCGAAAGCGGGAATATTGCTGTTCACCCGGACAACCCGAACATTGTATACGCCAACACCCAAATTGGTATCCTTACCCGCATAAACCGGGCTACGGGCCACCAGCAGAACATTATGTTGTACCCTGAAATGTTCGATGGTATAGCCCCCGAGGAAGCCAAATACCGGGTTCAGTGGAATGCCCCGCTCGCTATTTCCAGTCATAACCCCGACGTGCTTTACTTCTGCTCCCAGTACGTGCATCGTTCTACCGATGAAGGGCAAACCTGGGAAGTAATTAGCCCGGATTTAACAACCAATAATTCCCAGTTCCAGAAGCACCCCGGCGGGCCACTGCAACACGAAAACACCAGTGTGGAATGGTACACCACCCTGTTCTCTTTCGAAGAATCGCCATTGGAAGAAGGCGTTTTCTGGACCGGGTCAGACGACGGGCTCATCCACCTTTCACGCGATAAGGGGGAAACCTGGACTAACGTAACCCCGGAGAACATGCCCGTTCGGGGAACGGTAAACACTATCGACGTATCGCGGGAGTTTCCCGGCAGGGCCGTGGTTGCCGTGCAGCGATACCGGGAAGGGGATTTTACGCCTTATGTGTTTCTTACGAACAATTACGGACAAGACTGGGAACTGCTTACCGACGGAAAAAACGGTATTCCTGCCGATCATTTCGTGCGGGTGGTGAGGGAAGACCCGGAGCGAAAAGGATTGTTCTACGCCGGTACAGAATACGGCATGTACGTTTCTTTTAACAACGGGCGCAACTGGCAGCCGCTGCAACAGAACCTGCCGGTAACGCCGGTTACCGATTTAAAAGTACACCGCAACGACCTGGTGCTGGCTACCCAGGG
>CAZIWJ010000158.1:0-8313 GCA_964542855.1 uncultured Roseivirgaceae bacterium | reverse complement strand
ACTTCTTCATTCAGAAAGTCATCCTGGTTTTTCATCCGTACGGCCGATTCAAGCCCGGCATGATAGGGAGCCGCTTTAATGCCGTTTACATTCAGCAGTTCAGCTATTTCCAGCACCTTCTTCCTACTTAAACAGTATACAATACCTGCCTTGTTTTGATGTTGTTTAATGTAATGAATAAGCTGCTTTTTAGCCTGCTTTTTGGGGCGTACTTCATAAAAGAGGTTCTCCCGGTTAAAAGAGGATATAAAAACATTGGAGGCCTCCATTTGCAGGTTTCGCTGAATATCGAGCTGTACCTTGGGGGTGGCCGTTGCGGTGAGAGCAATGATAGGCACAGAGGCAATCTGGCCGATGATTGATTTAATTTTACGGTATTCCGGGCGGAAATCGTGCCCCCACTCGGAAATACAATGCGCTTCATCTACGGCAACGAAGGAAATATTTGCACTGCGGAGGAAAGAAATATTTTCTTCCTTGGTTAAGGACTCGGGTGCCGCGTAAAGCATCTTTACGTTCCCTGAAAGCGTTTCTTTTTTTACTTTGTTAACTTCGGTTTTATTCAGCGTAGAATTCAGAAAATAAGCTTTCACATTTAAAGCATTAAGCTGATCTACCTGGTTTTTCATCAAGGCGATAAGAGGTGAGATAACTACTGCCACTCCTTCTTTTATAATTGCCGGTAACTGATAGCAGAGCGACTTACCAGCCCCGGTGGGCATAATAACAAAGGTGTTATTACCAGCCAGTAAATTTTTGATTATTGCCTCCTGGTTTCCCCTAAACTGACTGTAGCCAAAATACTCTTTAAGACTATCTTTTAAGTTTTGTGATTGATCTACTATCATGATTAAAAGTAATAGCGAATGATGTGAACATTATTAGGTTGCCGTATTAGCTGATGAGATTGAACAAAAACTGGAAAAATATTATAAATCAACATCGTACAAAAAAGTATGCAAATAAAGGCTTTTTTTAAGCCCGCACATAGGATCAGCCTCTTCAATATACTTTTTTGCCATAAGAATTGCCCCTTAAATTGATTTTTTTTCAACGGCAACTGTATTAACATGTGCCAAACCGACTACACCCGACGTTGTTGTGATCGTTGTTTGAAAATTTCGTAAAGACTCACCGCTGCCGCTACAGACACATTGAGCGAAGCTATTTCACCCACCATGGGGATACCCAGCGATACGTCGGCCAGGGCCAGGTGTTCCTTTTCTATTCCCTGATCTTCTGCACCCAGAATCAGGGCAACGGGGCTGCTGCTAAACGGATGTTGAAATAAATCCTTGTTGCTTTTTTCCGTACAGGCAACCAACGTAAGCCCCGCTTCTTTTAGCTGCAAAAGGCCTTTTTTCAGGTACTCGACCCGGCATACCGGCAAGTAGTTCAGCGCTCCGGCCGAAGTTTTAACGGCATCCCCACCAATACGGGTACTATTTTTGGCCGGTACTACCAGGGCGTGAACTCCAACGCACAGTGCTGTTCGGGCAATGGCCCCGAAGTTGCGTACATCAGTTATGCCATCGAGTACCAGAATAAACGGATCTTCGCCCCTCGAGAAACAACCATCGATTACATGATCGAGTGAGGAAAAGCTTATGGCACTCACCAGGGCAATAGCCCCCTGGTGGTTTTTACGGGTAATCCGGTTGAGTTTTTCCTGGGGAACCCGGCTCACCGGAATCCGGTAGTTGTAGGCCAGTGTACTGAGTTCGTTCAGTAGTTCACTTTTTCCTCCTTTAACCAGCAGCAGTTTATCGATTTCCTTTCCTGAGCGAATCGCTTCTATTACAGCGTGGGCTCCAAAAATAAAGTCCTGTTCTCCCTTCTTTTTCAAATTTCCTTCCTTCCTTTTCGCCATAAATCTATATTACGGTACCACAATTCTTCGTAGCGTTCATCCCTGATCAGTTCGAAATAGTCTGGGGTAAGCACATTAGGTACCTGCACAAACTGAAATTCCAGCGCAACAATATTTTTCCTGTTATCATATACCCAGCGCTCACGGTTGCCATTGCGATAAACCTGATCGGGCACGCCGTACAACAAGGCAATCATGCCCTGGCTGGTTTTCCAGCCGGTTTTGAAACTGGTAAAATAGGCATTGGCATAAGCCACCTGGCGGTAATACTCACGGATAATAATCCGCGCCCTTTCCGTTGACCGGGTTAGCTTCAGCCAGTAGTTATCCAGCCCTTTTTTTGCATCCTCTGCCCCTTCCAGTTCTTCCATTTCCTGTCCCGTACTAATGTACCTAAGCGGGTCAATAAGGTTGGCAGCACTAACTAAACGGGGAAAATAGCTCCCGTAAATATGAAAAGTAAGCCCAACCAGAGTTGAGGTATCTTCCTGGACGAAATACATTCCTTCCTGACGCAAATTCACAGGCCGGGAACTGTTCAGGGTAATAAGTGTATCGGGGGTAATTGATTTCTGCACGTTCAGCTTTTTATTCATGGGTGGCTTACTGGTGCTGAAATCATGGCGGTAGCGATAGGCGTAAAGCTTACCGGCCCTGGCGTTATTATTCTTAATCAGGATCGGGGTACCGGCAGCGATTGTTTTTCGGGTAACCGGCAGCCCGGTATCCTGGTTGAATAGCCGCAGGGAGGTTACAGAAAACTCCCGATCGAGCTGTACGTCGAAGCGATACGGAATATCATTGTAGTAGGCAAAAATAAACAGGTAGCGCCTGTCCTTTCCTGTATTTGCCGGTACAGTGATGGCATACTGGTTCGAGCGGTCCGTGCTATTAATTAAGTCTTGCTGTAAGATGCGCTGGTAATCACTCGATTCCAAAGCCTTATAATCACCGGCAGTTACGTACGTAACCGAATCCAGTAACACAGATCCCCGGTTCACTACGGTGAAATCCACGATTAACGAATCGCCTTTCTTACTCAGTCGATAAGAGAAATCGAAGGGAGCAGCTGGATTGTACCAGTAATTCACGTTGGTTTCTCCCGGAATTTGAGCCATAGCCGGCAACCCTGACAGCAGGGTTACCAGTAGTATATTAACGCTGAGAATTCCTGCTGGCCTGGTAGTGTTTAATAAATATTTCTTCAAAAGAACTGGCCAGTTCTTCTTCCCCGGCATTTCGTAGGGAGGTAACAATTTCATTGAGGGTTGCTAACAATTTTTGACGTTCAATTCCACCGCTGATTTCCTTTCTCTCGAAGTAAGTCAGCATTTCATCGGCCCGGTTGCCCAGGAGCCGTGCCATTTTCACGGCTTTTTCGTTTTCACCCAGGTCGACCAGCATACGCACGCTCTGGGCCGTAACGTAATCAAAAGGTACAGCTTTATCGGGCATTTTTTCCAGGGAAGCGTTGATCATTTCAACGGCCTCTTCTCTTCGGCCCAATTGCATAAGCGTACCCGCCAGACTGTTAAAACTGGAGCGGTGGTTTAACACAAAATTCCGGTAATCTTCATTGTAATATACCGAAGGGTTATCCAGTTCGCGGTAGCTGAATTCATTCAACAGGTTATGCTTCATCAAATTAGCGTTCACGCTTTCTCTTCCGTTTCCACTATCAACGGGCAGGAGGCGATAAGTATTGCCTTCCTGTACCACGTACTGCTTCAGGTTGATGCCGATGCTCTGCAGTGACGTATTGTTGAAATAAATGGGTCGTTCCCAGTTGCTTTCAGCAATCAGGTCGAGGATCATCAGGTCTTTCTTTTCCAGTCCCCGGCCTTTTAGGTCGAAATACATCCGATCAACCACCTTATCGCGCATATTATTCGGTATGGCTTTCAGGGTGTCGCCGTTTTCATTCACCCTGATTTCATTCAGTAGCTTCTGTTTTTCTTCTTCCTTAATATTCAGGAACAATTGCTTCGATGGTACCGAGTTGTAATTCCCCTGTTTCAGTTTCAGCGCCGGGGAATTCTTCTTCAACAGCTGCAGGTACTGCTCCAGGTTAATGGCTCCCTTTACACTTGGGTTTTCAACGTAGAACAGGTAATCATTTGGACCACCCTGCTTGTAATTTTTTTCCTCGAGCATAAAAGGTAGCGGCTCAGATTCGTACGCCCGGCGCTCCATCTGAGAAATATACCAATCGGTATTAAAATAGCTCAGTACAATTACCCGCACATCGGTACGGAAACCTTCAACCTCCTGGGCGTACCATAAAGGGAAGGTGTCATTATCGCCCCCAGTGAACAGTACGGCGTTTGGTTCGCAGGAAGCAAGAAAGTTCTTGGCCGAGTCGACTGAGAAATAGCGATTGGAACGATCGTGGTCGTCCCATCCTTCAGCTGCCATAATGGTAGGTACCGACAGGCAAACAATGGCACTCACTGCTGCTGCAACTTTAGCCGGGGTGAAGCGTGACAGGAAGTCGGTCAGGGCAATTACACCAATACCAATCCACATGGCGAACGCGTAGAACGAACCCGCGTAAATGTAATCCCTTTCCCGGGGTTCAACGGGCGGGGAGTTCAGGTAAATAACCAGCCCTACTCCCATTAACAGAAACAGGATGCCCAGGACGGAAAACCCTTTCAGGTCTTTCTGGTACTGGTAAAACAGCCCGATAAAGCCCAGGAGTAGGGGAAGCATGAAAAAGTTGTTCCGGGCCTTATTGTTGGCAAGTTCCTCGGGTACTTTCTCGAAAGCATCCCATATACCCAGCCAGCCGGCTTCTTTAATGTCGCTTTCCCGCCCCGCAAAGTTCCACATAAAATACCGGAGGTACATATGATTGATCTGGTAGCGTAACAGGAAGGAAATATTATCGCTGAACGAAGGTTTTTCTCCTTCCCGCAGTCCCATCCATTGCCGGTAGAGTTGCGGGTGGTTACCCTGCGTACTGTAGGCCCGGGGAAGAATAGTCTGTTGTTCAGGATCATAAACCTGGTCAACTTTGTAATCGGCCACGATGTACTTGTCTTCCCCTTTCTCGTAAATGGGGGCACCCTGTTTGTTCTGCACCAGGTCGGCCGTGAAATACTGACCGTACAATAGGGGCCGGCTTCCGTACTGCTCGCGCTTCAGGTATTTTACGAAGCTGATGAGGGTTTCCGGGTTATTTTCATCGATCGGCGGGTTGTAATTCGACCGGATTAACACAATGGTATAAGAAGAATAACCGATCAGGATGAACGTTAAACTGAGCAGGGCAGTGCTTAAAATGCTTTTTTTCTTCAGGTTAGCGTAGTACAATCCGTATCCCAGCCCTCCTATAATAACCAGGATTAGGATAACTGCACCCGAGCCGAAGGGTAAACCGAAAGTATTAACGAAAAATACTTCAAACGACTGCGCCAGTGAAGGTAAGCCAGGAATGATGCCAATCATAACAAAACCAATAGCCAGAAGGCTTACAACAAAAGAAATGATGACCCCTCCCCAGGTTACCTGCTGATAATTATGGTAATAGTATATTAATCCGAGGGCAGGAAGGGCAACCAGATTCAGGAGGTGCACACCGATTGAAAGGCCCACCATGTAGGCGATGAGGATGAGCCAGCGATTGGCTTTAGGCTTGTCGTTGATCCGTTCCCATTTCAAAATGGCCCAGATTACAAAAGCTGTAAAAAAAGAAGACAGACCGTAAACTTCAGCCTCGGTAGCTGAAAACCAGAACGAATCAGAAAAGGTGTAAGCCAGGCCTCCTACTACCCCGCTACCCATCAGTGCAATAATTTTGGCGGGGGTTTCCTGCCCGGCATCCAGTTTCAGTACTTTACGGCCCAGCATAGTAACAGACCAGAACAGAAAAAGAATGGTAAAGCTGCTACTCAGCACACTTACCATGTTTACCCAGTAGGCAACCTGCTGTTCATCGCCAAACGACAGAAATGAGAACAGGCGACCAACCAGTAAAAAGAATGGAGCTCCGGGAGGGTGAGGCACCTCCAGTTTGTAGGCTACAGAAATAAATTCTCCACAATCCCAGTAGCTAGCGGTTTCCTCCACGGTTAATAAATAAACCATCGTGGCAATAGCAAATACAGCCCAGCCGGTTATTGTGTTAATCCTGCTATAATTCATTATGATACGTTATACTTATCTTCTAAATCTGAACAGCACAAAGGTAAATGATTTGAGGTTTTTTTCCACCTAAGATGTTACAGCTCGTTAACTGCCTTTAATAAAACCGTTTCAAACCATATTTTCTTGTCCTAAATTAAAAAAAGGACTGAAATTTCAGTCCTTTCGCTAATGGTTTGTACGGCTTCAGATCAGTTTACCGCTTGGAAATATTATTATGGGTGATGGCCCGCTGCCTATTACTTTTAAAGCGACCGGATATGCCCTTGGCTTTATGCTTGGTTGGCCTTCCCTGTACTCTTTTGCGCCACATTTTCCAGGAACTTGATTTCATTTCCTTACGCATGAGTTTAATGACATCTTTTTCGGGCACGCCGAACTGACTTTCGATGGCATCGAATGGCGTGCGGTCTTCCCAGGCCATTTCAATAATCCGGTTAATATCGCGCTCATCAAGATCATACTTTTTAGCTAATTTCATAAACTTTGTTTCTGGTGAAGCAATGTTTACCTGTAGTAACGAGGGCGAAACTGGTTTTTGTTTCGTTAAACGAGGGGTTTGATTATTTCTCCCCTGGTTTACTGGTTAGAATTTACAATTCTTACCGATGAAAAAAACTGTAACTTTTATGCAGTAGGGTGCTTTCTTTTAAAGAAGAGACTAAAAAAGACGACCGCAGCTATAAATTCAGCCCGGTCGTCATTATGGTTTAGACTCGTTAATGGCATGAAGCTTAGCGCATAGCTTCCGCCTTTGCGATAACCTGCTCATTCAGACGTACATAATCCATGTTTCCGGCTTTTTTTGCCAGTTCTTTAGATTTTTTGGCCGTCTCGATGGCGCTTACCGGCAGGTTATTCCGGGCTTCCAGTTTTGCTTTCAGGTGTACTACCCAGTACCGGGAATCGTCGATTTCAACTGACTTATTAATCCACTCTAGTGCCTTTTTTGCGTCTTTATTTTCCGCATAGTAATACGAGGCCGACTGGTAATACGTGTTGGCAACCGACATTTCGGGGTTGGTCATTACCCGATCGATCTGGGCCATTACCTGCTCATCGGTATTAACCCCGATCGGGATGCTGACGCTAGTATTTTCCCAGTCGATAGAAATATTCGCCCCGGTGTTGGTTAAATCAGTAACCATAATGGTGAACGATTGTACTGTTTCGCCATCAAAGGTAGAAGAAGGAACTGTAATCCGGGCTACGTCGAGTTCCTCGTCGTAGCTTCCCGTTCCACCCTGGTTTACATTGCTGTTCAGGATAACCGTCCACTCGTTTTCATCTGGAATGCTGAATAACGCGTATTCACCGGCAGGGATGCTTTCCGAACCAAAGGTAACCGGATCGGAAAAGCTGATTTTGGTAGCCACGTTGGCACCGGTTCGCCATAGCTTGCCGTAGGGCACTAATCCGCCGTAAATTTCTCTTCCTTTTTTTCCCGGACGCGAGTAAGTAATGGTAACATCCGTGAGCCCTACTTTTTGGGCTACGGTACATAACGGGCTTGGGGCAGGCGTTTCGATTTGTGCTTTTGCCGTGGTGAACAGGAGTGCGGCAAACAACACCAGTAAAGAAATCTTTTTCATTGTTCAGGGGTTAAATTTGTAATAACAATATTACCACTTTCTTATGGATTCTAAACCAGAGATGTGCTTATGATTTTACATCGCTCCTACTACATCCGGGAAAATGTGGTTGAACTGGCCAGAGATTTACTCGGCAAAACCCTTTACACTTCGGTTAACGGGGTAATAACGGCCGGAATCATTGTTGAAACCGAGGCTTACGCGCACCAAAACGACAGAGCCTGTCACGCTCACCTGCAAAAACGTACCACCCGGACGGAAGTCATGTTCCACACTGGCGGGGTAGCTTACGTGTACCTGGTATACGGAATCCACTACCTGTTCAATATTATTACCAACGTGGAGGGAAAAGCCGACGCAGTATTGGTACGGGCAGTAGAACCCGTTAAGGGGCAGGATGTGATGGGGGAAAGAAGAAATTTACCCACCGAAACACCGATGCAGGTACGCAAGCTGACTTCCGGTCCGGGAAAGCTCAGCAAAGCCATGGGAATTAGCAAGATTCATTACGGGTTAAACCTGTCTGCCGGCAAGATCATCTGGATTGCGGATGAGGGGGTTAGTTACCGCAATGAGGAAATTACTACCGGACCACGTATTGGGATCGATTACGCCGGGGAAGATGCCCGGTTGCCATGGCGGTTCTGGGTGAAGGGAAACCGGTTTGTAAGCCGGTAACGGTTACGGATGGTGCGGAAGAGCAGG
>CAZIWJ010000157.1:0-8355 GCA_964542855.1 uncultured Roseivirgaceae bacterium | reverse complement strand
CCGGTTCCCGGCTAACGGGAACTGACGGCCTGCGTAATTCCCTGATCTTTAGGGCGGAACGGATACATTTCGTTAATGGGCCCGTACTCGTAATCGAGTGCATTGAGCCGGGTGGTACCGAACCAGGGGCCGGGTGCATCGACTACGCGAATAGTTTTGGCGTAACCGGTTTCGTCGAAGCCGCGGCGGAAGTGCACGCGCGACTTCACCACAAACACCTGGTGGTTGTTCGGTTCAATACCGCCGAAGCGCAAACGATCGGGCAGGCGTACCTGCTCGTAAGTAGGCACCAGGATGAGGGTATTATTTTTGTTCTTTCCATACCGGATTACGGCTACCGTTTCGTAGCCCAGTGCCGCTCCGAGGTACTGCAATTCCCCCTGGATGCGAACCGGCGAACCGGCCTGTTCACCGGTAAAGCCTCCAACTTCGCGGTCGAAAGGATCGCCGGGCTGCGCTCCTGATTCTTTCAGGGCTTCCAGGGCCCGCTCATCGCGCAGGGCAGCGTACAGCACCCCTTCCACTTCGGCATTAATCAGTTCCTTCAAAATCCAGGTGGCATCGCCGGGGCGGTCGGAATAATCGCCCAGCACCACCGGGGTGGCGCCCTCGTTAATAGCCTTTACCGTTTGGGCTACCGCCTCATCGGGCATGGGGTATTTGCCAAGGGCAAAGTCTTCCTTAACCCGCCAAATAAACTCTTCCATGTCGTCGGCAATGGAATCGGCCAGCTGCTGGTCGTTATTGGTCATAACGTGCACGGCCGTGCCGATGTCGGGTACATCCGACCAGGGGAAACCATAAAATACACTCACGTACACATCATCTTCGCGGGCTTCCCACCGGCGGGCCCGTTCCATAATGTCCATGGAGGGCGACTGGCCGGTCCACTGTAACACAGTAGCGGTTAGTACTTTGGGCTTGCGGCTGGCGGTAACCGGCTGGTAGTTACCTTCCATGCATTCGTGCAGGAAGCGGGCCGAACGTTCGCCCTGAATGTAGGAATCGTAGTGGGGGTAGCGTTTAGTAACAAAAGCCCCGTTGGCCCAGCGCAGAAATTCGGCATCTTCGTTGCCGTGCAAATCGAACGAGCCGGCAATGGGAACGTCATTGCCCACCACTTCGCGCACGCGACGCGCAATTTCAGCTTCCGGACGGGGAACTTCGCGCACCGCCATGGCGCCGTGCAGCGCCAGGTAAACGCCCTGTACCGGCATACTGGCTTTTAACTCGCTAATGATCTGCTCCATAAAGTGCTCGAAACTCTCTTTGGTATTCCAACTGCGCGATGAGCCGCCGAACACACCGTTTGGTGAAGTAATACCAACCAGGTTAACGTCGCCGTAATCTTCGGCCTGGTGCACAAATCCGCGGATGTAACTGCTGGATGACAGCACTTCTTCGGCCGATACTTCCGACCAGTCTTCGGTTGGGGTATCGCCGCCGGGGCAGAAGGTACAGGTTTCGTGCTGGTATTTAATCACAGCTACCTTGTAGGGTTTTGCCCCCTCTTCATCAGCAGAGGCCGACTGACCGGCAGGCTGATTGCACTGCTGGAATAAAAAGGGAATAAACAGGAGAACTAAAGCAAGGAAGTGGAAGCGTTTCATAGGATGATTAATTGTGTTGTGCCGTTAAATTAGAGAAAGTTAAATGATGGAGCAAGTAAAATGGTGGCGCCGGTAAATCACGCTTCGCCCTGTTTTCACATTTGCGCCATTTGATGATGAAATTGGTTATATTTCGGGTAAAGGAGGTATAACATATGGAAGCAGTAGAAAAAAGGCTATTCACCCGGAAGGAATACCATCAACTGGCGGAGAAGGGGATTCTCGACCCCGATGAGCGGGTGGAACTGATTAGAGGAGAAATTATTACCATGAGCCCGGCAGGTAAAAATCATGCATCGATTGTACGAAGGTTAAATATGCTCCTGGCCCCGAGGCTGAGTCCTGATTATATTATTGATGTGCAGAATCCCTTGATTCTGGACGATTACTCCGAGCCGGAGCCTGATTTGATGATCCTGCCGCACCGCGACGACTTTTACCAGACGGATGGGGTGCAGGGTAAGGACGTACTGCTCCTGATTGAAGTGGCCCACTCTTCGCTGAAAAAGGATACATTTACCAAGTTACCCTTATACGCAGAACACGGTATACCGGAAGTATGGATTATCGACGTGGAGAGCAGTGTGGTTAACCGTTACACAAAACCGGAAAGAAATGCTTACCGGAACCACCAGGTTTTGCAATCAACCGATACCCTGCAGGTGATGCAGGTGAAGGTTACCGTGAAGGAGGTAACGGGTTAATTAAGTTAACTAAAGGGATACGAAGAAGGTATTCGCAGTTTGGGGTATACCCGGTTAGGTATAGCCGTCATTGCAACTGGTAACCAGGGGATGAGGGCAGATGCGCCATTTGATGATGAAATTGGGTATATTTCGGGTAAAGGAGGTATAACATATGGAAGCAGTAGAAAAAAGGTTATTCACCCGGAAGGAATACCATCAACTGGCGGAGAAGGGGATTCTCGACCCCGATGAGCGGGTGGAACTGATTAGAGGAGAAATTATTACCATGAGCCCGGCAGGTAAAAATCATGCATCGATTGTACGAAGGTTAAATATGCTCCTGGCCCCGAGGCTGAGTCCTGATTATATTATTGATGTGCAGAATCCCTTGATTCTGGACGATTACTCCGAGCCGGAGCCTGATTTGATGATCCTGCCGCACCGCGACGACTTTTACCAGACGGATGGGGTGCAGGGTAAGGACGTACTGCTCCTGATTGAAGTGGCCCACTCTTCGCTGAAAAAGGATACATTTACCAAGTTACCCTTATACGCAGAACACGGTATACCGGAAGTATGGATTATCGACGTGGAGAGCAGTGTGGTTAACCGTTACACAAAACCGGAAAGAAATGCTTACCGGAACCACCAGGTTTTGCAATCAACCGATACCCTGCAGGTGATGCAGGTGAAGGTTACCGTGAAGGAGGTAACGGGTTAATTAAGTTAACTAAAGGGATACGAAGAAGGTATTCGCAGTTTGGGGTATACCCGTCATTGCGAACGTGGTGAAGCAATCTGTAAGCTGCCTTGCAAATGACGACCAGGAAAAAACAATGGCGCAAGTAAGACAGACAAAGTCTGTTATACCTGCGCCAGTTTTTTTGTTGTTATGAGCCGCGGGCAATTAATCCACTAACGTGATGGCTCTTCCGGTTTTGCCGGCGCGGCCGGTACGACCGATGCGGTGTACGTAGTCTTCGTAATTGCGGGGTGTTTCGTAGTTAATTACCACGTCAACATCTTTTACGTCGATGCCGCGGGCTACTACATCAGTAGCTACCAGTACATTCACGAACCCTTTTCTAAATTTGCGCAGGGCTATTTCCCGGGCCTTCTGGCTTTTATCGCCGTGGATGGCCTCAGCGGGAATAGAACTGGCCCCCAGTTGCTTCTGAATTTTATCGGCTTTCCGTTTGGTTTCACAAAACAGGATGGCTTTATCTCCACCAACCAGGATTTCGTGCAGTAAATCGAAGCGGTTGCCGTTGGTTACGCGCATCACTTCCTGCTGAATAGAAGAAGTAATTTGCGTGTGGGCTTTCGCCTTTATTTCTATGGCATCGCCGGCAATTTCCTTAATAACCTGTCGCTGCGAAGGATCTACCGTGGCGGAAAAGAGCAGCGTCTGGCTCTTTTGAACCATTTTGGTATTAATGATTTGCATTTCCTGCTTAAAGCCCATGTCCAGCATGCGATCGAATTCATCCAGAACCAGCACGTTAAATGCACTGAACGGCAGGTGCCCCTGCTTGTGCATGTCCATTAAACGGCCCGGTGTACCGATGACGATGTGGTTGGTTCGCTTGAGCGACTTAATCGATTCCCGAACCGAAGATCCGCCGATGAGGCAGGTAGAAAATATACCCAGCCCGCGGGTTAACGAAATAAACTCGTCGTTAATCTGGTTGGCCAGCTCGCGGGTAGGAGCAATAATCAGGGCATGGTTTTTTTGCTTATCTTCCAGAATTTGCTGGATGATAGGAATTAAAAAGGCTGCCGTTTTGCCGGTTCCGGTACCGGCTACCCCGATAATGTCGCGGCCATCGAGGGCGAGGGCAATGGCTTTATCCTGGATTTCTGAAGGATTTTTGTACCCTTTTTTAGTAACCCGGGAAAGGATTTCGTTGTCGAGCATAAAATCTTCGAACGAATTTACCGCTTCGTAAGGCTTTTGCTCAGCCAGTGATTTACTGGCATTCACGTACTTGTTGATGTCGATTTTTTTACCCTGGCCTCTTTTCTGGTTGCCAGACTTACCAAAACCCGGACGGGTTTTCCTGCGGGCGTTTCCCCGCGATTTAAAAGATGTACTTTGCATAATTGGTTTTTAGTACTGAATACATATCCTCGCTCTGCCGCCTGGAGTTGAGGTATAAATGAATTACCATACTGTTTTTCCTGGAGCAGTAGGCAATTACTATTCGTACTGATCGGGGATACTAAAGAAGGTCTGATGAGCGGCGACATGCGTTATGCCCGTTATTTCCGGTCATCGTGAATCAGGGGAGGAAGCTGTGTATACTTGTATTGACTATTATTGGCTACGCTGTTCCTGAAGCGACGTGCAAAGATAGTGTAATTTGTTGGCATAACAAATAAATGTTAATATAAGTAGTAGGGGCTGTATTGTAAGGCCGGGTAACCATCCTGTTGCCGGAACGAATTTAAACTTCGTTTTGCAAACTGATAGCAAACCTCCGTTTTTAAAGCAAGCACGGATTACAATTCCGTGCCTGCAATCATTTTAAATTTTTTTAAACAGCCCCTTACCATTCGTGCTATTGGCGCAATAGTTTATCTTCTTTAGCGGTCATCGCGCAATTCGGGTTTATCGGCCACGACCGGTTTTGCTGCCATGTTCAGGGCACCGATGCCGGCATCCCACAATTGCCGGTTAAATTTGGGAAGAATAGTGTCCGTAAACTCGCTGGCCCGGGCTTCCAGTTCGGCCCACTGCTCATCTAGCTCGGCTTTAAGCTCCCGGTTCGACCGGTTTACGCGCGGAATGGTGCTCTCCGTTTGGTTAATAAGAAAGAGGTAATCGGCCGTAAACTTGTTTGGGAAGTTTTCCACGTCGTCGTAGGCTTTTGATTTCCGCTGTACCATATCTTCATCCCAGGTGTTCAATTGGGCTACAATTTCTTTGCCCCGGCTCTTCAACTCACCCTCCAGGCGGGGCAGCATGGCCTCCACCTGGTCGTGCACCTTCCGCAGCTTATTTACTGTCTGGTGCATGGTAGCCAGGTTGGCCTCCATGCTGGCCATGATTTCGTGGTACTGCTTCCACTGCTCCTCTTCCACTTTAAATAACGGGTTGGGAAGAATAGTGGCTTCGGTGGTGTAGGTTTCCCCGTTTACCGACAGGGCCAGCTTGTAGGTTCCCGGGTTTGCCTTGTGCCCGCGGTAACTGCCTTCAATGTACACACCCGGTACACCCGGCATAGTACCGTGGCGCATATCCCACACAAAACGGTTTAACCCCTTTTCTTTGGGCAGTAATTCCTTTGCGGGCGGACCGCCGTCCCACTTCTTGAAGCTCTTGTCTTTTGCTGAAGTAAGCTCGCGAACCACGGTGCCGGCTGCATCGGTAACGGCCAGGGTAACTGCCGCGCTATCTGGTAATTCCGGCAGTTCGTAGTAAACCACCACGCCGTTGGCGGGGTTCACGCCGCTGCTTTTGGCCGTAATGTCGGCATCTTTAGCGTTGCTGCTCATCGGGCTTCTCCAGCTGCCGTACACGGCATCTTCGGGCCGGTAAATGCGGGCCTGGCTTTCGGCATTGTACTGGTTAAGTAAACCCAGGTCGTCGAGTACCCAGAAGCCCCGGCCGGAAGTAGCCACGATTAAATCGCCCTGGTGAACCTTAAGGTCAGTAATGGGCGTGGCCGGTAAATTCAGCTGCAAAGGCTCCCACTTTTCTCCGCCGTTCCAGGAAACATACACGCCCTTTTCGGTTCCGGCATAGAGCAGGTTTTTACGGTTTTGGTCTTCCCGCACCACGCGGGTAAACGATCCGTAGGGAATGTTTGCGCTGATGTTGGTCCAGGTTTCCCCGTAATTGGTGCTTTTGTACAGGGCCGGCGTATGGTCGTTAAACTTATACCGGGTGGTGGCGATATACACTGTAGCCGGATCGTGCGGCGATACGTCGATGGCGTTAACCAGCGTTTCGCCCAGTCCTTTGGGGGTAACATCCTGCCAGGTTTCGCCATTATCCCGGCTAATATGTACCAGGCCATCGTTGCTGCCGGTGTAGAATACGCCTTTTTCGTGGGGCGATTCAATCATGTAGGAAATGGCGCCGTAGTTTTCTGCTCCTACCGCTTCCACGGTGTAAGGGCCGCCGCCTTTGCCCTGCTTCTCGTCGATATCGCGGGTTAAATCGGGCGATACTTCTTCCCAGGTTTCCCCGCGATCGCGGGTGCGCAGTACTTTCTGGGCGCAATGGTACCAGGTGCCGGGCTCGTGTTTCGACCAGATGATGGGGGCGTTCCAGTCGAACAGGTACTTCATGTCGCGGGCTGCCTTGCCAATGTACTGGATGGGGGCTGCCATAATTTCTGTGCTGGCGTTGGCTTCCATGTCCATAATTTCAACAGTACCCAGGTAGCTGCCGCCCATAACGTAGCGGGGGTTTTCAGGATCGAAAGCCAGGAAGGCACTTTCGCCGCCGGCCGAGGGTACCCAGTGCCGTTCGGTGATGCCGCTGGCGCCGGGGGCCAGGGTTGGAATGCGAACTGAAGAATTATCCTGCTGCCCGCCGTAGATGTTGTACGGCCACTGGTTGTCGGTATTGATGCGGTAAATCTGCACGGTGGGCATGTTGGCCTGGGTAGACCAGCTTTCGCCCCCGTTAAAAGAAACCGCCGACCCGCCGTCGTTGGAAATCAGCAGGTTTTTGGAGTTCTTCGGGTTAATCCACAGGTCGTGGTAGTCGCCGTGGGTACCGGTTATCCGTTCCCAGGTTTTCCCGCCGTCGATTGAGCGCAGGGCCGGGGCGCTGAGTACGTAAACCGTATTTTCGTCGTTAGGGTCGGCAAAAGTTTCTATGTAGTACCAGGCGCGCTGGGTGAGGCGGTTATCGTCGCTTACCCTTTTCCAGCTGTCGCCGGCATCGTTGGAGACGAACAGGCCGCCCAGGTCTTTTTCCGAATCCGATTCAATGAGGGCGTACACCTTATCGGAATTGGCCCGGCTAACGGACACGGCCATCTTGCCCATTTCTTCGGGCAGGCCGTCGTCGGTTAGTTCGTTCCAGGTTTCCCCGCCATCGGTGCTTTTGTACAGTCCGCTGCCTTCGCCACCGCTGATTACTTTCCAGGGCTTGCGCTGGTGTTCCCACATGGCTGCGTACAGCACGTTGGGGTAGTTCATGTCGAGCGACAGCTCGCTGGCGCCGGTCATGTTGTTCACGTACAGCACCTTCTTCCAGGATTTGCCGCCGTCGGTAGACTTATAAACACCGCGTTCTTCCGAGTTGCCGTGCAGCGCACCCTGGGCAGCTACCCAAACCACGTCGGGATTATCGGGGTGAATAACAACGCGGGAAATGTGCTGGGTTTTTTCCAGCCCGATGGGCTCCCAGGTTTTGCCGGCGTCGACCGATTTGTACACGCCATCGCCGTAGGAGGTCATTACGCCGCGGGGTGCATGTTCGCCCATGCCGCAGTAGAGGATGTGCGGGTGCGATTCAGAAGAAGCAATGGCACCTACCGAACCGGTTTTAAAGTACTTATCGGAGATGTTGGTCCAGTGCTGGCCGGCATCGGTGGTTTTCCAGAGGCCCCCGCCGGTGGTTCCCATGTAATAGGTGAGGGGATCGTTGGCTACCCCGGTACCGCAAACCGAGCGACCGCCACGGAAAGGGCCGATGTTCCGGTATTTTACGGGTTTAAAATATTCGTCGGCTGTCTGGGCCAGGGTAGCCAGGCTCAGCAGCAGCATGATTAGTAAGCTGGATAATCGTATCATACGGTGATTGTTTTTCAGAATAAAGGCTAAATATAGGAAGAAAATGCAGGATCAGCACGAATGTAGGGGCACAAGTAAGACCGGCCATGCCCGCAAGTGTTTTTGGTTGAGGAACGTTCAGACGAGGTGGAGGAACGCTCAGATGAGGTTGCAAAGGGTTCAGGCAAGGTTTGGTAGTGTTCAGATGAAGTTGTGAAAAGTTCAGATAAGGTCTGACAGTATTCAGACGAGGTTGCGAAGCGTTCAGGTGAGGTCTGGTAGCGTTCAGGCGAGGTGGAGGAACGCTCAGATGAGGTTGTGAAGGG
>CAZIWJ010000156.1:3463-8381 GCA_964542855.1 uncultured Roseivirgaceae bacterium | reverse complement strand
ATAAATATCTTAATATAGAAGTGAAAGGCTATCATGAGGTAGTCAAAAGCCAGTGTGATTACAAATTGGCTTATTTTTTACAAATTTTTGAAATAATGAGTAATCCAGTTACAAAAAAGTCAAAACAAGAGTATGGCGATGATCCGGTTCAAGTCCGGGAATCAGAACATTACCAGATGGAATATGTTCACGGATTCGTTGAAAAATGGGATGATTTAATTGATTGGGATGCCCGTGCAAAAGGAGAAGAAGACTTCTTTATCAGGGAACTGAAGAAGCGTGGCAAGAAAAAAATCCTCGACGTAGCTACCGGAACCGGTTACCACAGTGTTCGGCTGTTGGAAGCGGGTTTTGAAGTAACCAGCGTGGATGGCAGTTCCGAAATGCTATCGAAAGCGTTCGAAAATGCCAAAGATTACGGCCATATTATGCGTACCCTGCATTCCGACTGGCGTTGGTTAGGTGAAAACCTTCACGACAAGTACGATGCTATCATCTGCCTTGGTAATTCGTTTAATCACCTCTTCGATGAAAACGACCGCAGAAAAACACTCGCCGAATTTTACGCAGCCCTGCGCCACGATGGAATCCTGATTCTGGACCATCGGAATTATGATAACATTCTAGACAACGGCTTCACCTCTAAGCATACTTACTACTATGCCGGTGAAAACGTAAAGGCTGAACCCGAATACATCGACGATGGGTTGGCCCGTTTCCGATATGAATTTCCCGATAAGTCGGTGTACCACCTGAACATGTGCCCGATCCGGGTCGACTACGTGAAGAAACTGATGTGCGAAGTAGGTTTCCAGCAAGTAGATACGTTTGCCGACTTCCAGGAAACCCATCATACGGTTGATCCTGACTTCTTCATTCATATTGCAGACAAAACTTATATTAAATCTTAAGTATGGCCGATAATCTGGTACAAGTAACCAAAAACTATTACGATAGTAAATCAGCCGATGAGTTTTACCATACCATATGGGGTGGTGAAGATATTCACGTGGGGATTTACCTATCTGACGATGAACCGATTGCCAATGCCAGTGCCCGCACCGTTAAGGAGATGGCAACCATGGCAGGGATCACCGCTAACACCGAAGTGCTCGACGTAGGGGCCGGTTATGGCGGTGCAGCCCGGCAACTGGCCCGGGAAATAGGATGCCAGGTAACCTGCCTGAACCTCAGTACGACCGAAAACAATCGTAACATCGAGAAAAATAAGGCAGCCGGGCTCGAAGATAAAATAAAGGTTATTGAGGGTAACTTCGAGGATTTACCTTTTGCCGAAAACAGTTTCGACGTTGTTTGGTGTGAAGACTCTTTTCTTCACTCGAACAAGAAGTTTGAAGTATTCAGGGAAATCCACCGTGTGCTTCGCCCGGGTGGTAACTTAATTTTTACCGACCCTATGCAGGCCGACGATTGCCCGCGAGACGTACTGGGTCCCATCCTTAATCGTATCCATCTTGAAGAAATGGGTTCGGTAGCCAAGTACAATGGCTTTGCCGAGAAACTAGGGATGGAAAAGGTAGCGGTTAAAGAAATGCCAGAACAACTGGTAAATCATTATGGCCGGGTTCTCGATGAACTTACGAAAAATTACGAAGAAGCGGTGAAGGTCAGTGGACAGGAATATTGCGATAACATGAAAAAAGGCCTGGAACACTGGGTAAACGGCGGAAACAAAGGACACCTGAACTGGGGCATTATCCAGTACAGGAAAAAGTAATTCGTTGCCACAATAATGGCTTTATTAAAGCTGATGGTAATGCTGCTTTAGTCATAAAAAATACCGGGCTTATATTTTTCAGGCCCGGTTTTTTTATGGTATTCAACCCTTTGTTATAATAGCTTCACGTAATTAAAGCACGGCTTTTAATAGCCCAACCCGCTATTATTCCTGAAACCAGGAAGCATACATCGTATAATTGTTCGCAATCCGTTGCATCATCTCCTGGTTTACTTCTGAAATATCTTTTATTTTCCTGGCTGGTGTGCCGGCATAAACAGCATTCGGTTCCAGTTTAGCTCCTTCCAGTACCACAGCCCCTGCTGCTATTAGCGTGCCAAAGGGTACCACAGCTTTATCTAATACTACCGCGTTAATACCAACCATCACTTCATCTTCCAGCGTGCAGCCATGTACTACGGCGTTGTGCGCAATAGAAACGTAGTTACCAATAAGCGTTTCCGTTTTCTGGTACGTGCAATGAATAACCGCTCCATCCTGAATATTGGAATGATGGCCCATTCTAATTTTATTTACATCTGCCCGAACCACCGCATTAAACCAGAAGCTACAATAGTCGCCGCAAATGAAGTCGCCGACCAGCGTGGCGTTTGGCGCCACGTAGCAGTTCTCTCCGAGTTGGGGATGCTTATCATTAACCGGGATTATCATCATTTTAAGGCTTTAACTTCTTTATCTTTCTCGGTACTGTAGGAATCTACTATTGATTTCAATGCCTTATTGTTTTTTGATTTAATAGCTTTCGATTGGCTCAAAACTCCGTGTTTAGGCACATTCACCAGTTCAATATTGATGTTTTTCTCTACTGCTTCTCCTTCCATGAAGGTTATTATGGATTCCAGCACGTCGTAATCAATAAAAGAGGTATTGTGACCAACTATCTGCACGCGCGAGTTAGGAGGAATCGTATCGAGTGCTGCCGTAATGTTGGCTTTGTTTAGGAATGACACGTGTTCACTCAAATGCATTTTTATAACCGGTTTTTTAAAATCTTCGGTTTTGAAGAAGTAAGCCGTGTCGTGGTTGGCTAGCAGTACATAATAAATTCCAACGGCTAAACCAATGCATATACCAATTAGTAAATCTGTAAATAAAATAGCGAGGATAGTAGTAACAAACGGGATGAACTGCTCTTTTCCGATTTTCCACTGCGATACGTAAAGGCTGGGCTTGGTGAGTTTAAAGCCAACTACCAGAAGCACGGCTGCCAGCGACGAAAGCGGAATCATATTCAGGATATCCGGAACCAGAATAACAGTCGTTGCCAGGAAAACACCGTGAAAAAAAGCAGAGTAGCGGGTTTTTCCTCCCGACGCAATGTTCGCTGAACTTCGTACAATTACCGCGGTCATGGGCAGGCCTCCCATTAATCCTGCAACAACGTTACCGATGCCCTGGGCTAGTAGCTCCCGGTTTTTAGGAGTCCTGTGCTTTTCCGGGTCGAGTTTGTCGGTTGCCTCCACGCTCAATAATGTTTCCAGGCTTGCTATAATGGCAATAGTAACGGCTACAACCCAAACTGTACCGTTGGTGATAAAGGAAAAATCTGGAAATTTTATCAGGTTCGTGGCTTCGTTTACCGATTCGAATACTGGTATACTCACCAGGTGTTCAGGGGTAATGGCTATATCGGGAGCTGCCATGCGAAGTAAAATGTTACCCAGGGTTCCTACCAGAACGGCCAGTAAAGCCCCGGGTATTGCTCCTAAGAAGGGAATTTTTTTCATGGCCGGTAACTCCCAGATGATCATTAGGGCCAGTGAAACCGATCCAATAATTACCGGCCCCGGTCCGTAGTTAAACAGGGCATAGATAATTTCAGTAAAAGTATTTTTCCCGTCGGGTTGGTTAAAGGCTACATCCCCGAAAAAGTCTGAATCAATTCCCAGGAAGTGGGGAATTTGTTTTAAAATGAGGATTAAACCAATCGCTGCCAGCATCCCCCTAATTACGGAAGAAGGAAAGTACAACCCGATAATTCCGGCCCGCGCAATTCCTGCTATAAACTGAATCGCCCCGGCGATGATCACGGCTACCAGAAATCCTTCAAACGATCCTACATCGTCGATGCCGTTTACTACTATAACCGTAAGTCCGGCTGCAGGGCCGCTCACCGCCAGGTTGGACCCACTTAAAAACGACACGAGCAAACCACCCACTATTCCGGTTATTAACCCAGAAAGTAATGGCGCATTTGAGGCCAGGGCTATGCCTAAACACAGGGGAAGGGCAACAAGAAAAACCACCAGTCCGGCTGGCAGGTCGTGTTTAATATTACTGGTAAAAGTTTCTAGAGGAGATTTCATCTCTTGGTTTTCAGGGTATAAATTGAGTGTGTTATTTCTTCCGGCTTTCTATTAATTATTGGCCGCATGCAATATGTAATATAGTATTAATTGTAGAGTCCAGGATCACTGATGTGGATCATTTCGAAAAAAGGCTTACCTTATACTCTTTAGCAACTGTAATAAAATATATGCAGGGCAACAAATCCGGCTTTTGTTAACGTTACCGAAAATATAATCTGGAAACAGCGAAAACTCTATTCAACACTAAGCTGTTAAATTAAATATATTTAACTAAATCTTTTTATGAAAAGTAAATCTATCATCTTTCGCTTCGCCGTTCTGGCACTGGCCATCGGATTATTTTTTGCCTTTAAAACTTACGATAACCCATCCGGGCAAATCAACCGTAAGCAAACCCTGGCTGCTTCTACCGCTGCTGTGGAGAACGATACGATTAAGAAAATTAGGAAATCAGAAGAAGAATGGAAAGCGGAACTAACTGATGAAGAGTACCATATCCTTCGCGAGGCCGGAACTGAACTACCGAATAGTGGTAAACTCACTTATAATAAAAAGGAAGGCACTTACGTTTGTGCTGCCTGTGGTTTAGCGTTATTTGAATCGAAAGCTAAATTCAATTCAGGTACCGGCTGGCCGAGCTTTTACGAGCCAATTGCCGAAGGCCATGTACTTAACAAGGAAGATCGTGCGTACGGTATGGTGCGTACCGAAAATGTTTGCGCCCGTTGCAACAGCCACCTGGGGCACGTGTTTAAAGACGGCCCGGAGCCAACAGGATTACGTTATTGCATTAATTCGCTGGCACTGAACTTTAAACCAGCCGATAAAAGCACGGCTAAAAAATAGCCCG
>CAZIWJ010000156.1:0-3363 GCA_964542855.1 uncultured Roseivirgaceae bacterium | reverse complement strand
ATTTTGTAAATCCTGATCTATTTTCGTGCCTTTTTAATCCGGATTAAACCAGGTAACCATGGCAGCTTTAGGAAGGCACATTATCGTTGAATTTTACAACTGTACGCCAGAAAAAATCAACGACGTAGTTCACATTGAAAAAAGCATGGTGGGGTCGGCCGAAGAAGCCGGGGCTACCGTTATTAATTCAACTTTTCATCATTTTTCGCCTTACGGGGTTTCCGGGGTGGTAGTGATCCAGGAAAGCCACCTGGCTATTCACACCTGGCCGGAGTACGGTTACGCTTCGGTTGATCTGTATACCTGCGGCGATACGGTTGATCCCTGGGTATCGCATCGCTATTTAAAACAGGCCCTGGGGGCCGGTCATAGTTCAGCCCTGGAAATGAGCCGGGGGGAAATGCAGCTGCTAAAAGCTAAAGACCTCGACCTTAATATTCTTCGCGACCAGCGCACCCAGAACCTGAAAAAACATCCGGAGCATGAAGATGTTATTCGAACGCGCGATGTGTGGTTTACCGAACGAGACGAACACGTTGCCCTGTCGCTTAAACACGCCGGCGATAAACTGTACGACAAAACTTCTCCCTACCAGCGGGTTGAAGTGTACAGTACCTTTGCTTACGGAAATATGCTTACCCTCGACGGCATGGTAATGTGTACCGAAAACGATGAGTACGTGTACCACGAAATGGTAGCTCATGTTCCTATGTTCAGCCTTAAACAACCCAAAAAAGCGCTAATCATTGGTGGGGGAGACGGTGGAACGGCCCGTGAATTACTGAGGCACAATAGCCTGGATGAAGTAGTGATGGTTGAAATTGACGATAAAGTGGTAGAGGCCTGTAAACAATTTTTACCAGGCGTAGCAGTTGAACTTGATAACCCAAGGCTCAACCTGAAAATTGCCGATGGCATTAACTACGTTAAGGAAAGCCCAGACGAAACTTTCGACCTGGTGGTGGTTGATAGTACCGACCCGGTAGGGCCAAGCGAAGGGCTGTTTACGGAATCGTTCTACAAACAGGTACACCGAATTTTAACCCCGAACGGGGTAATGGTAACCCAAAGTGAATCGCCACGATTCAATACTAAAGTGTTCCAGGAAGTTTATAACCTCTACGATAATATTTACGGAGCCAGCCAGGTATTTTGCTACCTGGCTCATATTCCAACTTACCCAACCGGAATGTGGAGCTTTTCTTTTTGCTCCAAGGGAAATACCAGCCCTCACGAAGTAGACCTGGATGCAGTGGCCCGTTTCAGTAAAGAGCAAAAGCTGCAATACTACAACGAAGGTATTCACTGTTCCGCTTTTGCTTTACCGAATTTTGTAAAAGAACTCATAGGTAAATAATATGGCTAAATCGACTTACACGGAAGATAACATCCGTTCGCTAGACTGGAGAGAACACATCCGAATGCGTCCGGGTATGTACATCGGTAAACTGGGCGATGGATCTTCGTATGACGATGGCATTTACGTGCTGGTGAAGGAGGTGCTGGATAATAGTATCGACGAGCACATGATGGGTTACGGAAAAACCATCGATATTACCGTAACCGAACAGCAGGTGAAAATCCGCGACTACGGCCGTGGCATTCCTTTGGGAAAAGTAGTAGACTGTGTGTCGAAAATTAACACCGGGGGAAAATACGATTCTTCGGCCTTTCAAAAATCAGTAGGGCTGAACGGGGTAGGTACCAAGGCAGTGAATGCTCTATCTGAACTGTTTACCGTGCAGGCCTTTCGCGAGAAACAGGTGAAGGAAGCGGTTTTTGAAAGGGGAGAGCTGAGTAAAGATGCTAAAGTTAAGGCCACCAAAGAAAAGAACGGAACGCTGGTGCAGTTTACCCCCGATAGCTCGGTATTCAAAAATTATCAGTACCGCCCGCAATTCCTGGAAAACCTCATTTGGAATTATGCCTATTTAAATGCCGGCCTTACCATTAATTTTAACGGTAAATCTTATTACTCGGAAAACGGGCTGAAAGACCTGCTTTCCCGTAAAATGGACGAGGAAAATCTTCGCTATCCTATTATTCATTTCAAGGGCGAAGATATAGAGTTTGCCTTATCGCACACCAACCAGTACGGGGAAGAGTACTATTCATTCGTAAACGGGCAGCACACTACCCAGGGAGGAACTCACCTGTCGGCTTTTAAATCGGCGGTAGCCGAAGCCGTGCGTAATTTTTTCCAGACTCAGAACGGCAAGAAATACGAACCAACCGATATCCGCTCGTCTATTATTGCGGCCATCGCAGTGCGCATTCAGGAACCGGTGTTTGAATCGCAAACCAAAACCAAGCTGGGGTCGACCAGCATTTCTCCGGAGGGGCAAACCCTGAGTTCGTTCATCAATAATTTTGTGCGCCAGCTGGAAGATTACCTCTATCAGCATAAGGAAATAGCGGAAGCCCTGAAAAAACGTATTGAGCAGTCGGAAAGGGAGCGAAAAGAAATTTCTTCCATCAGGGGCCTGGCCAAAGAACGGGCCAAAAAAGCCAACCTGCATAATAAAAAACTGCGCGACTGCCGCGTGCATTACGACGATAAAAAGGGTACCCGGCAAGATGAAACGATGGTGTTTATTACAGAAGGCGACTCGGCTTCTGGTTCCATCACCAAAGCCCGTAATGTGCAAACCCAGGCGGTATTCAGCTTAAGGGGTAAACCCCTGAATTGCTTCGGGCTGACCAAAAAAATCGTGTACGAAAATGAGGAATTCAACCTGTTGCAGCACGCCCTGAACATTGAAGACGGGCTGGAAGGGCTGCGCTACCGTAAAGTAATTATTGCAACCGATGCCGACGTGGATGGCATGCACATCCGGCTGCTGCTGATGACCTTCTTTTTACAATTCTTCCCCGATTTAGTAAGGGAAGGTCACGTGTTTATTTTGGAAACCCCGCTTTTTCGGGTTCGGAACAAGAAAGAAACCATTTATTGCTATTCGGAACAGGAACGCCGAAACGCTATTAAAAAGCTGGGGTCAAAACCGGAAATTACCCGCTTTAAAGGGCTGGGAGAAATTTCGCCCGACGAATTTGCGGAGTTTATCGGCGAGCAGATGCGGCTGGCCCCGGTAACACTGGAAGAGGAAATGAACATTAAAAAGTTGCTAAACTTTTACATGGGAAAGAATACTCCCGACCGGCAGAAGTTTATTATCAACCAGCTTCGTATTGAAAAAGATCTGGCCGAAGAAATTGAAGCCGAGGTTGAACAACTGGAAGCCAGTAAATAGCAGAAATGTAGTAGTATTTAACACTCCCGCACACTAGCCCCTTTTAGGGAATTACAGCGTCATTTCCCCCATTAACAGCGTCCTTTTGGGGAATTACAGCGTCATTTCCCCC
>CAZIWJ010000155.1:0-8418 GCA_964542855.1 uncultured Roseivirgaceae bacterium | reverse complement strand
GCAATACCCCCGTTCTCCGGGCAATACTGCTTCCCATGTCGTAAACATCGCCTCCCTTTTTTACATCAATCAGTGCACTAACGGTTAACCCGCGGAACGAAACACTACTAAATACGCCTCCAGTCCAGTCAGGAGTAATATTTCCGATTACATGCTGTCCTTCATCGTTGTAAGGAAGCCCATTATCGTTGTAGATAATTTCACCCTCCGGGCTGCGGGCAAAGCGGTTGCCGTAAATATTCCCGTAGGCTTCTCCAACCCGGGCTTCCAGCGAAGCTCCACGGATGTTCCAGAGCGTAAATGAGGTTAGGCCATCGGCTAATTCCACTACTTCGTTACGATTACGGGCAAAGTTAATACCGGCATCCCAGGTTAGCCCGCTGTTGGTTTCCAGCAGTGTGGCCTGCAAGCTGGCTTCAACACCCTTGTTAGTAATTTCACCGGCGTTTAAAATACGGCTGGTGTAACCGGAAGCTCGAGAAATATCTACCGCAAGTATCTGGTCTTCTGTAGTTTGATTGTAGTAAGTTACGTCAAGATAAATTTTACCATTCAGGAAACGAAGATCTGCACCCAGCTCAATACCGGTTGTTATTTCCGGCCGCAGTTGGGAATTGGCAATTTCATTACTCTCGGAAAACTTGGGAACCGCCCCATCGTAAAGGCCTTCCGGGGTATAAACCTGTTGCAACTGGTAAGGGTCTGCGTCATTACCCACTTCGGCCCAGCTAGCCCTTATTTTGGCAAAGCTCAGGAAACTGGTGTTTAGGTCCGGAATAAGATCAGTAATTACTGTACTCAACGATACAGAAGGATAAAAGAATGAATTATTTTCTGCCGGCAACGTACTGCTCCAGTCGTTTCGCCCGGTTACATCCAGGAACAGGAAATTACGATACCCGAACTGCACGGCCCCGAACAACGAATTAACCTGCGATTCTATGATGGCACTTTCATCGGTGTTGGGATTGGCGTTGTTACCCAGGTTGTAAAGCCGGTCAATAGTTAACTGGTTTACCCGGCTGTAATTTCTTTTGAAATAGTTTACCCGGTTTACCCCTCCCAGTTGAGCGGAAATATTCAGGTCGGGAATAACGTCCTTATCGATGGAAAGAATAAAGTCGGAATTCGTTTCCTGCCGACGTAGTACCTCTTCGCTGTACCGACCGGGGCGGGAAGAAAAGCGCACCCGCTCGTAACGGTCGACATCAATTCGGGTATCAGTCCAAACGTCCGTTCCGCTTCGTACCATTAGGCTTAGCCAGTCGTTAAAGGCGTAATTCAGGCTTACATTCCCCAGTAAACGGTCTTTTTCATTTGAAGTGGTTAATACATCCTGGCGGAAAAAGGAGTTGGTAAAATAAGTATGTTGCCAGTTCGGGGGCTCGTCGTTACCGGGGGGCTGAATGTGCACATCCTCGTAACTTCGGTAATCCCTGAGTTGATTGAAATCAACGTGACGGTGATGCCAAATAAAATCGCTTGATCGTAAATATCCACGGTTATCGGAACCGGATTTTACGTATTCCCCGAGCACCGTAATCGATAACTTGTCGGTGAAGTTGTAAGAAGTGTTTAACCGGAAGTTGTTCCGGTAAAAGTCATTATTATACATGATGCCTTCCTGCTCCTGCCGGCCGACAGACAAACGGAAATTACCTTGTTCGTTTCCACCGCTAATCGCTACACTCCCGTTCAGGGTCTGGCCGGTTTCCCAAAATTGTTCCCAGTTGTTGGGGTTGGGTAATAGCGGAACGGTTTCTGTACCGGAAAACCACTGCCTTACAGGTGTGCCGTCCATGGGTTGCCCCCAGCTCTCGTCGGTACCGGCGGTGCCTTTATTGCCATCGACCGTACCGCTCCAACCGTCGGCGTACCAGGTTCGGTAGCCGCTTCCTCCCCCGTAAATGTTCTGGAAATCGGGCTTCACCAACGGTCGGTCGAATGTAGTACTCAGGTTAACATCTACACCGATGCCCTTACGGCTTTCACCTCTCTTTGTGGTAATTAATATAACCCCGTTAGCCGCCCGGGATCCGTACAGGGCGGCAGCATTTGGCCCTTTTAATACGCTTACATCGGCAATATTATTCGGGTCAATTTCAGAAATTCCACCACCATATCGCTGATTGTCGACCCGGTCGTCGGTTGTGGCATTGGAGGTTTGCTGAATGGGCACCCCGTCTACCACAATCAGTGGCTGGTTGTTTCCTGCAACTGAAGAGAACCCCCGAAGCACGAATTCCGGCGCCCCGCCCGGAACGCTGTTGGTTGCAACCTGAAGACCGGCTACGCGTCCGGAAAGGTTATTAACCACACTGGGCGTAGGTACTTTGGCTACTTCCCCACCTTCAATGGCTTGCACGGCATACCCCAGGGCCTTTTTCTCGCGCTCTAAGCCAAATGAGGTTATAACCAGTTCACTGAGTTCCTGCACATCGGCTAACATGGCGACGTTGAGTTCCGACTGATTGCCTACTTCTTTCTCTACGGTAGCATACCCGATGAAAGAAAAGGTAACAACGCTTTCCTCCGACGGAACTTCAATGCTGTAAGAACCCTGCGCGTCGGTAATAGTACCGCTTACCGTACCTTTTACCAGTACGTTTACACCAGGAAGGGGAATACCTTCTTCCGACTGAACAGTACCACTTATCTCCCGCTGGGCCTGGGCAGAAGATGCGGCCCCAGCGATAAGCAATAAAGCAATCCACAATCGGATTACAGTATGCTTGGTTGAATTAAAAACTTGCATAAGCAATAAGTTAAATGTTTGTAACGTAGATTGATATTTACACCAATTAATATTCTGTAATACTTAATAAAAACAGTACATAATATCACAGTTTGGAACACAAAGCTATTTGCAATGTTTAAAAAGAAAAGCAGGAAGAGCAGGAAAAATGGAGGCTGGAAGACTGATTTTTTTAACTGTTTATTAAAAATAAGCGGAAGAATACTTCAGTTTTTAATTTGTTTATTACAAACAAAAGCAAAATTATATGTTAACGTAAAAATAAACTGGCATACAATATTTTTTATTTTATAATAATATTTATGCGATAGCTATGAATAGTTATATAAACCAGTAACATTGCTTATAATTGTTTGTGTTAAATTTCTCTTTATCTTTTCATTAAGTTTTACCCAGAATTAAGCGTAATGAAAATAACTAAAGGTCAGAAGGCTTCCCGATCCATCACCCTCACCAACGAACACGTGAAAGCTTTCGCTAAACTCAGCGGCGATTATAATCCATTGCATTTTCAACCTGATTTTGCTGAAAAAACTCCATTCAAAAAGCTGGTGGTTCAGGGCGGACTCACCACCGGCCTGCTCCACGCCCTGGTTGCCATGGATATGCCCGGGCCGGGCACTGTTTTTCTCAGCCAGAACTGGAAATTCACCGCGCCGGTTTTCATCGATGATACCATCACTGCCGAAGCTGAGGTAATGAGCGTTCACGAAAGTAAGCCGGTCGTTCAACTAGGTATCGTAATTAAGCGACAGGACGGCGAAGTGGTGTTGGAAGGAGAAGCATGGTGTTATACCTTTTCTGCTGAATCATAATTAAACAGAAAGGTATTGATCGTAAAATTAGCTTTTAGCCAGCAAGCAGGCTGCAAAATCATTACATCCTGGCGAAACAAATCCTTTAATTTTACTAATTGGAAAGTGTTGCAAGAAAAGAGGCAGTCGGTACTGCTGAACTCTTCCGCTTTCGATCATAATTTCCTGTTATCTTACGATTTATTTCCGAAAGGAATTATTCGGTCTACTAAAGAATGGGAACAGCAAAAACGGAATATGCAAGAAGGCGATATTATTGTTCAGTGGGTTAGGGTTCCACCCTTTTCCCACCTGGCAGTTTATTTCCTTTTTGGTGTTCAAATAGTTGAGGTTATTAATACCAGCCAAATCCGTTCGTTTACTTATCATACGCTGAGCGGCCATCCGGAAAAAGGGAGGGCATCATTCATACTGGAAAAGATGCCGTTTGCCTGTCGTTTTACCATTCATAGTTATTCTTCCCCTGCCGGTATACTAAATACAGTACCGATAGCCCACCTGGTTCATGCTTACCAGGATTTTAGCGTGGAAAAAATTCTTGCGGGTTTAAAGAACAGGTTCCCGGTACCAACATAAAAAACCCCGCAGTTAGCGGGGTAAAATCTAGTTAGTGTGGAACGTAATTGTTCCTGTGTGTACGTGCAATATATTTTTAAAAATCCTGAAATACCAAGGCCGGGTAAAAACTTAACACTAAATTTATGCTGAAATAAAAAATATGAGTTCCTCTTGCCTGGTTACAGCAAAAATAAATAATTGATAATCAGACCAAAGAGGCACCATATTTAAACAAGGAAAAATCGGGAAAAGAATTTACTCAGGTTTTTAATTTTTCAGTTTGTTTGGAAAAGTTGCCGTGAAAGTTGCACCGTCATTCTGTTTTCCTGTTACCAAAATTTCTCCGTCCAGTTTTTTAACTGCTTCCTTAACGATGTATAAACCCAGGCCCGAACCGCTCGAATGATCCGTTGCCCGGTAAAACATTTCAAATATCTTTTCCAGTTGCTCTTCAGCAATACCGATCCCGTTGTCTTTTATTTCAATCAGTACCCGTTCCGGGGTAATGTCAACTGAAATGGATATAAACGGGTGGTCTTTGTTAATATCTGCATATTTAATCCCGTTGGAGATCAGGTTATTAAGAATAACTCTCACCCGACCAGGGTCAGAATGAAACGGATAATCCTCTTTTATATTAATCTGAACATCAATGTTTTTCACCTGGTCCATAAACGAAAGGCTATCGAGGATATCATTCAGCAACCAGTTAAAATCGATCGGTTCCACTTTTAACTCAACCCTGCTGTTTTTAGAATACTCAATGATTTCATGAATGGTTTCGTCCAGCCTGAATACCGATCGTTCTATCAGTTTAATGTAATGTTTACATTCTGACGAATCGGAAAATTTCATCAGCTCCAGGATGCCCATCACCGAAGTTAGGGGAGCTCGCAAATCGTGCGAAGTACTGTAAACAAACTGGTCGAGCTCTGCATTAATTTTTTTCAGCTCGCTATTCGATTTTCTCAATTCCGTTTCTGCCTGCCTAATGTCAGTAATGTCGAAGTGAGCCCCTATAATTGTATATACCTGGCCATGATCATTTAACAGGGGTTTGGCAAAACTACGAATGTAACGGGTTGGCCGCTTAAACCTGTTCACTAACCGTAGTTCCGTCTGGTAAGATTTTTTATTTTTCACTGCCCGCCTTAACCCGGCCTTAAACTTTTTAAAATCCTCGGGTAAAATAAACTGTTTCCACAGGTCAAAGTCTGCCGGTTGTGACTGCTTCACCCTGTAAATTGACCGCATGGTTTCATCCCAGAACAAATTAGTAAATGAAGCATCCGTTTCCCAGATCCCAATACCAGCTACACTGGTTGCAATTTGCAGCCGTTCCCGGGCGGCATTAATTGCTTCCCGGGCCTCAATTTCATCGGTTACGTTCCGGCCGGTTACTACGCCTCCTTTTACTTCGTTATCCATAATAATTGGAGAGTAGTAAAACTCGGCCCATAAAGTTGTCCCGTCGTTAAGGTTAAATCTACTTACTGAAGTGAAAGTTTCTCCAGCCAGCGTCCGCGCTGAATTCTTTTTAAATGCCCGGACTAATTCAGCGGGGATATGGGCATTAACTTTATTACCGGCAGTAACCGGTTTACCCGTTATTTGCATAACCAAAGACTTGTATAAGTCGTTGGCAAAAATTAAATTTCTATCCGGGTCGAAAGCATAAACTGCCTTTTCTCCACTGTTTAAAAGTGCTTTTAGGTAAGCCTCGGAAGATTTAATTTGTTCTTCTTTCTTTTTCCTTTCGGAAATATCGCGGATAACTGCCGCTACGTAATGCTGGTTATTAACTTCAATGTGCCGAACGCTGGCTTCAACGGGAATTTTATTTCCGCCTGAGTTTAGGTGAGTACCTTCAATTAAAATTGGTTTTCCTGATTTTAACTCTTCCACGTGCTTTTCCCAGGAACCTTCACCCGCAAATATTGCTTCAATATCGCGGACATTCATCTTTAATAATTCTTCCCGGCTGTAACCTAAATTGGTTTCAGCAGAAGAATTCAGGTACACAAAATTACCCTGTTCATCGGAAATCTGCACTGCATCATTAATATGATCGAATAAGTGATGAACCAGTTTTAATTGCTCGTCTTTTTTAACCAGGTCATCGATATTGCGGGTAACTGCCAGCAAGTGGTGATTTCCGGTAGTTGCGTCAAATACGGACTGCCCGGTTGCTTCCACCCAAATGTACTTTCCTTTTTCTTTATTCCAGGTCCTGAAACGAAACTGTACTTTTTCGCCAGCCATGGCTTTTTGCATTTGCGCATATCCGATAGATGCATCATCTGGGTGGTATAAGTCAAAGGCTAAAGTATTAATGTATTCCTCCTGCGAAATGCCAAGAACAGATTTAACAGATGGGGTAGTATAGGTACAGGTTCCGTCGGTACGATGCAGCGAAACCATATCTGTAATATTATCGGCAAGCATTTTATATTCGTCCCGGCTCTGCTCCAGTTGAGATTGAGTTTGAATTCGTTTTAGAACGTTGGCAAAAATATTACCCAACAGCCTCAGTTGAATGGCAATATCCTTTTCAGTAGGGTGAACCTGTTGAAAATGGACGAATACAATGTAGCCGATTAACTCATTTTGTCTGAGTATCGGTACAGCAACGAAGGCTTTAATACCAAGCTTGTTACAAAGTAGAAGGATACTTTCAAACTCCCCGGGAAGATTATTTACGTCGTTGTAAATAACTACTTCGTTATTGGCCAGTTTATTCAGCAACCACCTTGCCTCCTCTGTTGAAAAAGAAATGGCACTTTCAGGAAGCTTATATTCCACTTCCTGGTAATACTCATAAGTAAGATTAGTTTTTTGGTTTTCTTTATCTAGCAGGTATAAGGAAGCATTATCGTAATTAAGCTGTTCACAAAGTTGCCCCAGAGTATGATTAATTTCATCCTTAAGTTTATCGGGACCAGCGTCAAGCAATTGGGTGGCACAATTGAGCAGGGTAACATTAATGTTGTTCAGATTATCAAATCTTTGAATAGCCTGTTTTTGCTCGGTAATATCGGAAGCGATTCCGATAACCTGTTTCACCTTACCGTTGGCATCATAATTAAAAGCTGTTTCTTTGTTCTTAATGTAAATCCAGTAACCCTGGCTATTGAGCATCCGGTACTCATACTCCCTGGTTTCGTGGGGACCGAGATCCTGTAAAGCTTTTTGCCGATCATGAACAAACCAGGAATAATCATCAGGGTGAATGGTATTTTTCAGGAAATTTACCCCCATGTTTTTGAGGTCCTGGTTGCAATAGCCCAGTATCCTTATGGCCTCATCGTTTACGTAAATGTTCTCGAAAATTTCAAAGTCAAATATATAAAGAATACCGGGCAGGGTATTTATGATTTTAGTGGAAAAACCGGGCTGATTAACAGAACTCCCCGGTACATTTTTCCCGTTCTGATTAGCTTTCTTATTATTTTCCCCGATTAACTCATTTACCAAAGGGTCGGGAGTAAAAGACAGGAGCAGGTAAGTATCCTGGTAGGATTTTATGGCTGCGCTAACCGGGACCGGGTCATTATTACTGGAAGTAAGCAGCAGGTTAAGCTTCAGTGAAGGCTCCTGCTGGTTATGCATTGCTTTAATTCGCTGGGAGGTTTTCTCAGCGATGGCCGGATGCAACAGAGCCTTTAGAGGTAACGCGTTTATGATTCCAGGGGCGTATTGAAGCAGTGAGTGGATGGCCGGATTCGCAAACACAACCTGTTCCTGTTGATCAACCAGGATCATGCTACAGTCGGATAATTCAAAAAAAGCGTGAAGTAAATTAGACTGTTCGGCCCCCATCATTTTATGACTTTCCATAGCGGGTAATTTGCCTGCTAAATTAGCAGATTACTAATTCCCTTCTAGGTTAGATTTAATTTAAAAGTACATCAGCAGGAATTTAAAACAATGTAAGGTTGAGTTAACGGACTGTTACAGCTTTTAAATACCTAAAGTCACTCAAATTAATTTCATAATTTGTGGAGTTAAAAACAACCTGCAACAGAAATAATCCTGTCTGCTTTTAAAAATCAATAACTGTAGGCTTATTTAAGACCGATTTTTATAATAATTTTAATAAAAGATCAATAAACTCACTTTTATATTAATTTATAGGGTTTTAGCTGGGACTAGGGGCAAAAACCAGGAAATAGTGCCTTCAATCGGGGTATTTTCTTCTTTTTATTCTTTATATCTGGCCTCCAAAAAGAGATTTAACCTTAAATTTTAATTTTTTTTCTGGTTAAAAACCCGGGAAACTACATTTTGATG
>CAZIWJ010000154.1:0-8572 GCA_964542855.1 uncultured Roseivirgaceae bacterium | reverse complement strand
TATCGACTGCAGTTTTGCAGATTTTTTTTGGTTTAGTGCTGCTTACTTTCTACCATCCCTTCTTCATTATATTCGGGCTGGTGCTTGTTACACTGCTTGTGCTGATATTCTATTTTACCGGTCCGAAAGGACTATCTTCATCTATTGATGAGAGTAAATATAAATTTCAGGTTGCATTTTGGCTCGAGGAACTGGCCCGTACCATGAACTCATTTAAAGTTGCCGGGAACACTGAACTGCCGATCCGGAAAACAGACTACTTCGTGAACAGCTACCTGAAAAACCGCGAAAAACACTTTAAAGTACTCATCTGGCAATTTTCTTACTTTGTTGCCTTTAAAGCTTTGATTAGCGGTGGTTTGTTAATCATGGGTACTATTTTAGTTATTCAGCGACAGATTACCCTCGGCCAGTTTGTGGCTTCCGAAATCATCATCCTGCTTATCATGAATTCGGTTGAAAAACTGATCATTAACCTGGATGTTGTTTATGATATGTTAACTGCAGTAGATAAAATTGGCCACGTTACCGACTTACCGCTGGAACCACAAGGTGGCATCCATTTGCCGGACGATTATTTCGATGAAGGCATCAACATTAAAGTTAAAAACCTGAGCTACAGATATCCGGACAGCAGGAATCAGGTGCTGAAGAATATTAACTTTGAGTTAAAACCGGGAGAGCACATTTGCATATCGGGTAAAGATGGTGCGGGCAAATCTACCCTGCTAAACATCATCGATGGCATTTACCAGTCGTACGAAGGCATAGTTACCTTTAACCGGGTTCCGATTAAAAATATTGATTTAACCAGCCTTCGCGACCACATATCCAAAGATGTTTCCCATGAGGATATCTTCGAGGGTACAGTACTGGAAAATATCACCTTTGGCAAACCGATGTCAGATTATCATTCAGCCCAGCAGGCCCTGAAGGATGTGAACATACTAGATGATATAAACAACATGCCGGAAGGAATTAACACCCCCCTGATTAGTGCCGGTAAAACCCTTACCAACGGGCTGGTAAACAAGATTATTCTGGCCAGGATTGTGGCCAAGCAACCTAAATTAATTATCCTTAACGACTTTTTCTATCACTTCTCCGTTGAAGAAAGAAAGGAGTACATTAAAATGCTAACCGACCCGAAAAGGAAGTGGTCGCTTATTGTTGTATCCAATGACCCATACATCATGAAGGCTTTTAACCGTATATTGTTTCTTCAGGATGGTGAGATTGTTGAAGACAGTACTTACAAGGAATTGATTAAACTTGATGCATTTAACGAATTAATATTTTCTTCCACCTAGACAACTGAACATGCTGAATATTTCTAACGGTAATATTGGAGACCCAGGCAGATATAGTCAGCTGGAGTCGCTCAAGGTTCTTCAGTCGCCCAAGGCGGGAAGGACACTGGCACGCTGGTTAAGTGCAATAGGCTTTATTGGGCTGGCCATTTTATTTCTGCCCTGGCAGCAGAACATCAGGGCTACCGGTTCTGTAACGGCGTTTTCTCCTGAGAACCGACCTCAAACCATTGAATCTACTATCCCCGGCCGAATTAAGCAGTGGTACGTTCAGGAAGGTAAATACGTATCGGCCGGCGACACTATTCTGTCTATAAAAGAAGTTCAGGATAAGTATTTCGACCCGAAATTGTTGCTGCGCCTGGAAGAGCAAATAGAGTCGAAGCAGTCCAGTATCGACGCGAAATACCAGAAGATCGGAGCCCTAAGAAGGCAGATTAAAGCACTTCGCAATGCACTCATTTTCAAGCTTGAGCAAACCCGAAACAAGGTTAAGCAAAACCGGCTGAAGCTGGAAGCTGATAGTATTGCTTACGAGGCAGAAAAGATAAATTTCAGGTTACAGCAGAACCAGTTCGAGCGGAAAAGCCGCCTCTTCGACCAGGGGTTAAAATCGCTAACCGATATCCAGAAAGAGGAACAAAAGCTGCAGGAAACCAAGGCCAAGTTCAGATCTAAGGAAAACAAGTATCTGACCTCACAGAACGAACTCATCAACGCTAAAATCGAGCTGAATTCCACCGAGGCAGAATACCTGGATAAAATCAGTAAAGCTGAGTCGGACTTGAGTAATACCCAGGCCAACGTAGCTGAAAGCGAAGGTGGCCTTGCCAAGCTAAAGAACGAATATGCCAACATGCAGATCAGGGCCGACCAGTACCACATTGTTGCACCGCAATCCGGATTTGTAGTTAAAGCTATGAAAGCTGGTATTGGTGAAACGATTAAAGGAGGTGAAGGAGTGGTAACTATTATGCCTTCTTCTAACGATGTAGCCGTTGCAATGTACGTTAAGCCGAGGGATGTGCCTTTACTAAGTAAAGGAAGGAAAGTAAGAATTGAATTCGACGGGTGGCCGGCCCTGCAATTTTCTGGTTGGCCTAGCGTTTCCGTAGGTACGTTTGGTGGAATTATTAAAGTAATTGACTTTGTAGAAACTAAAAATAAAATGGGCAAGTACAGGATCCTGGTTCAACCAGACCCTGACGAAGAGCCATGGCCGCGCACGGTTAGGCTGGGATCAGGGGCTAAAGGTTTTGCCCTGCTGGAGGAAGTGCCGGTTTGGTATGAAATATGGCGACTTTACAATGGTTTCCCTCCCCGACTGAAAACAGTACCTAATGAAGAATCAGGAACTTTTACCGCCACCGCTAAGGCAGGTTCTGAAGCTACCAAATAGTTATGCGATTTTTTTTAGTCTTCATTTTTGTTGTTTCAACAGCAATAACGGCTACTGCCGGGCATGAAGCAGATTCGATTTACGAAAAGCAGGCATTTACCCTGCAGGAGTTTTTTAACCAGATTATGCTCCATCATCCGATAGCAAGCCAGGCCCGCTTCATGGATTCCCTGGCCCTGCAGGATATTCGTATGGCAAAAGGATTGTTCGACCCAAAAATAAAATCGGGTTTCCATTACAAAAACTTTAAGGGTACCCAGTATTACAATCAACTGGAGTCGAAACTCAGCATTCCTACCTGGTTTGGCCCGGACATTCTGGTGGGCTACGAGCAGCACCGGGGCAAATATCTGAATGCTGAGTACTCGAACGCAGTAAATGGACAAATTAGCATGGGGGTAGCCGTGCCCATTGGTAAAGGGTTAATCATCGATGCCCGCCGCACAGCCGTTAAGCAGGCCGAACTGATGACAACCATGGCCAGGGCTGAACGGATTAAAATGATTAACAAACTCCTTTTCTCCGCTGCCAAAGATTACTGGGCGTGGTATTTTGCTTACCAGAACTACCAGGCAATCACCGAAATACTTAACCTGGCAGAAACCCGCTATGAAGGCATTGTACAGGAGGTGGAAAATGGAGACCTTGCCCCTTTCGATTCTTTAAAGGCGCTTATAAACTTCCAGGAAAGAAAAGTAGCCCAAAAACAAGCTGAACTGGAGTACCAGAATGCCGGGATTATTGTTTCCAATTACATGTGGTTCAATGAAGGAAATTCACCGCAGGAAGCCGTGCCCCTGGAGTTAGCTGAAGAAGCCGCACCTATCAGGGATACTGAAAACCTGGATTGGCTGGAAGGACTGTCTGAAATGATTTCATTTGCCCGCCAGAATCACCCTGAAATTATAAAATTAGACATGAAAATTAGGCAGCTGGAAGTTCAGCAGCGGCTTAACCGGGAAAACCTGAAACCTCAAATTGATGTTCGTTACAATTTTCTTAACGAACCGACTTCCATCGGTTTACAAACCAGTGAAGGCGAGAGTGTTTTTATAAACGACTATAAGTTGGGGGTCGATTTTTCTTTTCCTCTTTTCCTGAGAAAAGAGCGAGCCAAAATAGAACAAACCAAGATTAAACTGGAGCAAAATTTTTTCGATCGCACCTTTACCACCCGAACCATTGAAAACGATATTATTGCCGTTTATAATAATGTACTGAATACTAATCGTCTTATCGGCTTACAGGAACAAATGGTAAATAATTACACTAACCTGTTACAGGGTGAGGTTACCAAGTTCGATAACGGGGAAAGTTCCCTGTTCCTGATCAACACCCGGGAAACTGAGTTAATGAATGCAAAAATTAAGCTTTACAAGCTGCAAACAACTCTTGAAAAAGAGAAAATTAACCTGCTTTATAAAACCGGTTTGCCTAACCTGGACAGAACCATCGAGTAATTAACTATCCGGATACCACGCTCTTGGTTAGGTTGTACTGCTTATTACCTACTTCAACGATAAAAAAGCGGGATTTAACCTCCGGGAGCTTAATGTTATACTGTTGGTTACCATTGATTTTAACTGTTGTTTCATGCAGAAGATTACCAATCAGGTCGTATACCTTCAGGTTAACGGTAGTCATAACATCTCCTCTAAACTGTACCTGGATAGCCCCCTTATTTTTTGAGGAAAGTTCGAAATTGAGCCGTTCCTGTAAAGGGATTGATCCATTCTTCAAGGGTTGTTCTACCCGGTAGCGAGAAATACGCAGGGAATCCTGCTTTCTCTTTCCTTTCTGTTGGGCAGGAGTAACCGTTGCGTATAACAGGAAGATTAAAAAAGTAATAATGAAAGTAACCTGCATGCCGGATATGCTAATGGGTAATTGAGGTAAAGGGTAAACGCTCTTCCTGATGCTTATTCAACACGAGTTTATAACCATTAAAGCTGGCAAATGTACGGTAGTTCATCCATTCGCCCAGGTTTATATATTGGCTGTGATCATTAATCTTTAGGTTTAGCGGAATATGACGGTGACCGAAAACGTAGTATTGGTGATGATGCTTACTTTCTTCTTCACTACAATACTGCCATATCCACTCTTTTTCTCTGGTTTTAAAGCTATCGTCGCTTTTATTATTTTTTTTCCTACTGCTTCCCGACAGGTAATTGGCCAGCTTAACGCCAATGTCGGGATGTACCCATCGGAAAAGTTTCTGGCAAAGCGGGTTGGTGAACACTTGTTTAATCATTTTGTAATGATGGTCGCCGGGCCCAAGACCATCACCGTGCCCCACATGAAAAGGAACATCATTAACGGAAAAGCTAACCGGCTTATGAAACACCGGGATTCCCAACTCTTCAGTAAAATAAGTATTCATCCATAAATCGTGGTTACCTGTAAAAATAAAAACCGGAGTTCCTTTATCGGTAAAATTAGCCAGCCGGGCAAGGAAACGAACGTGTCCTTTAGGCACCACTCTTTTGTACTCAAACCAGAAGTCGAATAAATCTCCCAGAAGAAAAAGGGCTGCAGCATCATCCTGTATGGTATCCAGCCAGGATAGAATAAGTCGTTCGCGCTGTCGACTTGTAACCGGATCCGGAGCTCCCAGGTGAAAATCAGAAGCGAAGTAAGCTTTTTTACCTGGTAGGATGCTGAAATTTCCGATGTTTGGTTCAGCCATTACGTTTAAATTTATCGCATAAAAAAATCAGGTTCAAAACAAATTGAACCTGATTACATAATTAATACCAAATTGGCTTATTTTGCCTTACTTTCGGAGGAAACTTCGTTTTCATTCTCGTCCGGATCGTTATCGCTGTTGATGTTTTCTGACCTGGACTCATTTACATCAGAACCATTTTTATGTTCATTTAACTTTTGCTTACGCTCTTCTGAAGCGTTTTCCGAAGCTGTTTCTTTTCCATTTACATACTCCTGGTAATTGGTTGGTTTTCCGAACGGCCGTTCACCGATAAGGCGTTCAAGGTCTGTCTGGAAAAGAATTTCTTTTTCGAGAAGTTCCTTTGCCACAGCCTCTAACTGATTTTTATGCTCGTTTAGCAGTTTTTTAGTTTTCTGATAGGCCGTATCAATTAGCTTCTTCACCTCTTCATCAATGGTTGTTGCCGTAGCGTCGGAATAGGGCTTTTGAAACTGGTATTCAGATGAACCTTGGGAATCGTAATAAGATACATTTCCCAGTTTGTCGTTCATTCCATATACCGTAACCATGCTGTAGGCCATTTTGGTAATTCTTTCCAAATCATTTTGCGCACCTGTACTAATTTTACCAAAAATAATATCTTCCGCTACCCTTCCGCCAAGCGTCATGCACATTTGGTCGATGAGCTGTTCTGTACGATAAAGGAACTGTTCTTTGGGAAGGTACTGGGCATAGCCTAAAGCTGCCATCCCACGGGGAACAATACTTACTTTAACAAGGGGATCTGCATTTTCCAGGAACCAACCAGCAATGGCATGACCGGATTCATGGTAGGCAACAATCTCTTTCTCTTCAGGGGAAATTAGCTTGTTTTTCTTCTCCAGTCCGCCGATAACCCGGTCAACAGCATCCTGAAAATCCTGCATTTTAACGTTTTTGTTATTTTTACGTGCCGCGATCAATGCTGCTTCGTTGCAGACGTTAGCAATTTCTGCCCCGGCAAATCCTGGAGTTTGGGCGGCCAGCTTTTTAGCATCTACTTCCTTAGATACCTTCAGTGGCTTTAAATGCACCTTAAAAATCGCTTCGCGACCTACAACGTCTGGCTTATCAATGCCGATCTGTCGGTCAAAACGGCCGGGACGCATCAATGCAGAGTCCAGTACATCAGGCCTGTTGGTGGCAGCCATAATAATTACCCCGGAGTCTGTTCCAAAACCATCCATTTCGGCCAGTAATGAGTTGAGGGTATTTTCTCTTTCGTCATTAGCACCAGGCATCTGGCCTTTTCCACGAGATCGTCCTACAGCATCAATTTCATCAATAAAAATAATGCAGGGAGCTTTTTCCCTGGCCTGCTTGAAAAGGTCTCGCACCCTGGCGGCACCAACACCCACAAACATTTCCACGAAGTCGGAGCCGGAAAGGGAGAAAAAGGGAACACCGGCTTCACCCGCTACAGCTTTTGCCAGCAGAGTTTTACCAGTTCCCGGGGTTCCAACTAACAATACACCTTTCGGTATTTTACCACCCAGGTTAGTGTACTTCGAAGGGTTTTTCAAAAAGTCAACCACCTCTGCCACTTCCTGCTTGGCTTCATCGAGTCCTGCTACGTTATCGAAGGTTACCTTTACCTTGTTTTCAGCATCGAAAAGAGCCGCTTTGGATTTACCAATGTTGAAAATTTGTCCGCCAGGACCGCCACCGGTTGCTACTCGCCGCATTAAGAACCAAAAGACAAACAAGATAGCAAACAAAATTCCCCAGTTTAGGAAGAAAGATGTAAGATCGTTGCGTTCTTCTACCCTAAAGTCTGGTTGGTTTTCCTGTACTACTTTAGCTTTAAGTTCGTCGAACTGATTCAGGAAATAAGTTTTATCGGGTACCTTAAACTCAAAATGAGGCCCCTGATTACTGTAATTCAGCGGGCTTTGGTTTTCCAGAAGGCTACGGTAGCTACCGCTTTGAAGGGCTTCACTAGTTAACGTAACTTCGACCAGATCCTCGTTCTTGATAAATACCACTTCTTTAACATCGCCATTTTTGTACATGTCTTCGAAACGCGCAAAAGTGGTAGACTGGACGGCTCCCCGGTTGCTAAAAAATGAGAACCCTATTACCAGTACTAACAGAGAAACGATGATCCAAATTTGATAATTAGGTCGCTGTGGTTTATTAGGCAAGATTCTTTTATTCTTGGTATCTTTGCTTTTTTCTGCCATTATAAAATTCTATCCCAGAGTTAATTCAAATTGTAATTTAATGAACGTGTGAGGTAACACAAAGTTATTCAGACTTACCCTGCTGAAACAGCCTGGAACCATTATGGTTTTTATTACAAATCTTCTATCCGATGCATTTTTGCATCACCCCACAAATCTTCAAGAGCATAAAACGTTCGTTTGTCTTTGAGGAATATATGCACAACTACGTTTACGTAATCGAGCAATATCCACTCCCTGTTGTTCATTCCTTCCCTGTGCCAGGGGTCTTCGCTAGCGTTTTTGTGAACTTTTTCCTCAACCGATCGGGCAATTGCTTCAATTTGGGTGTCTGAGGTTCCAGAACAAATTACAAAGAAGTCGGCAATAGCATTATCTACACCCCGCAGATCAAGAAGGACGATAGACGAAGCTTTCTTGTCTTGCATCCCTTCAACCACCAGCTTCGATAATACTTCTGAACTCATATGTTCTTGTGTTGTATATTAGTGAACAAATTACTCTGCAAAAGTTCTACCAAAACACAAATGATTGGTAAAGATATCAAAACACTGCCAAAATGTCGCTCTACGAATGAAACATTGGCTGAAATGTGGCGCAATGGAGTAGTTCAAGAAGGTACCGTAATCAGGGCAAACGAACAAACGGCAGGAAGAGGGCAGCGCAACAGCCTTTGGGAATCGCAACCAGGAATGAACCTTACTTTTTCTTTTCTGGTTCATCCCCGTTATGTTCCGGTTGGGCAGCAGTTCTTTATCAGTATGCTTACTTCGCTGGCTGTATGCGATGTGGTTGCAAGTACGTTAACCGAAGAGGTAAAAATTAAATGGCCCAACGATATCCTCGTTGAACAGCGTAAAGTATGCGGCATTCTTATTGAAAATTTCCTGCAGGAAAAAAATATTGATACCAGTATCATTGGTATCGGACTTAATGTAAACCAAACCAGCTTTTCGTATCCACAAGCTAC
>CAZIWJ010000153.1:0-8611 GCA_964542855.1 uncultured Roseivirgaceae bacterium | reverse complement strand
ACGTAAATAATATCTTCTTTACCTGCTAATTGAATTACCGCGGTAAGGGCTGCTTCTACAGAAGGGTATACCTTCCCTGCCAGGCCATAAGCCGCTGCCTTTTCTTTCAGCTCACCGGCAGGCAAAGCCCGGGGCAAATCGGGGGCACAAAAATAGTAACCGGCCTGTTCAGGAAAAAGGGGCAACACTTTTTCGTGCGGTTTATCATTTACCATACCAATTACAAAGTGCAGGTGTGCGGCCTTTTCCTGTTGCAATTGACGCAGCGTGTAGGTAAGCCCTTCGGCGTTATGGGCCACGTCGGCAATAACTCTTGGTTGCTGCTGCAGGGTTTCCCAGCGTCCTCTCAAACCGCTGAGCTCCTGGATGTGCCCGAGTGCGTAAATTAGCTGTTCACGGGTAGTATTGAAATGGTGCTGCCCCAGCAAATCGAGGGCTTTCATCACCACCGGAATATTTTTCAACTGGTAATCTCCTTTCACCGACACCTCCAGGTCGTTCAGCAGCAAGTGGCCCTCGTGGTACAGCCAAATGTATCCTGGAGGATAAGAAGGGGCAGCCTCGTAGTAATCTTCCGCGAAGAAAATCCTGGCATTTTCGCGGGAAGCTTTTCGTTTAAAAACCGCTTCGGTTTCCGGGTGCCGTTCTCCAATAACTACCGGTACGTTTGGCTTGATGATACCGGCCTTTTCGCCGGCTATTTCGGGCAGGGTATCGCCCAGTAAGTCCATATGGTCGTAACCAATATTGGTTATAACGCTCAGTAAAGGGGTAACCACGTTGGTAGAATCGAGCCGGCCGCCCAGCCCTACTTCCACTACCGCAATATCTACCTGCTGCTGCACAAACTCCCGGAAAGCCATTGCCACCGTGGTTTCGAAGAAAGAGGGCTTAATCCGTTCCAGGTGTTCGCGGTTTTCATCCACGAAGTTTACCACAGCATTTTCGCTTACGGGCTTACCATTTACCCGGATTCTTTCGGTAAAGCTGAGCAGGTGCGGCGAGGTGTACAGCCCCACTTTATAGCCGGCATGGGCAAGCACTGCTGCCAGCATGTGGCTTACACTTCCCTTACCATTGGTGCCGGCTACGTGAACGACTTTAAGTTGCTGGTGAGGGTTACCAACTGCATTGCAGAGGGCCAGGGTGTTATCCAGCCCTTTTTTAACTGCTTTACCTCCACTGCGCTGAAACATGGGCAACGTAGTGTAAAGGTAATCCAGTGTTTCTTTATAATTCATTGTCCGGTTTAAACGTTTGGTCAATTAAAATACTGATCAGGCCGGTCCAGCCGGTTTGGTGAGAGGCCCCCAGCCCTTTACCGTTATCCCCGTGAAAGTATTCGTAAAATAACAGGTGATCTTTGAAATAAGGGTCTTTACTGAATCTGGAATATTGCCGGTACATGGGCCGGCAACCTTCTTCGTTGGGCAGAAATAATTTCATCAGGCGCTCCGACAGCTTATCGGCAATGATATCGAGCGTAAAGTGGTTCCCGGAATGCGTAGGATACTCGATGAGCAAATTATCGCCGTAGTAGGCATAGTACTTCCGGAGCGACTCAATAATCATGAAATTGATCGGAAACCATACCGGCCCGCGCCAGTTAGAATTTCCGCCAAACATATCGGAGTCCGATTCGCCCGGGAGGTAGGATATTGACGTAATTTCATGCTCACTAACTTCGTATTCGTAAGGGTGCTCTTCATGATATTTGGAAAGGGCCCGGATGCCATAAGGCGAAAGAAACTCATCTTCATCGAACATGCGTTTTAAAATACAACGCAGCCGGTGAACCCTAACCAGCGACAACATTCTACGTTCTCCCCTACCCCTTTCGTACCAGCGGGAAATGAGCGACGATTGCTGCGGACGGTTATCGATGACCCACTGCAGCCTTCGGGTGAAATCAGGCGCACGGTTTATTAAACCCGGGTTAAGGATTTCCACGGCAAATAGAGGAATTATGCCAACGATGGAGCGTACTTTCAGCAGGTGGGCCGGTACTTCCGGGGTAATAACGGCATCGTAGTAGAACTGGTCTTCATCATCCCAGAGGTCGATACGCTGGTCGCCTTCTCCCACGTGGTAAAACATGGCTTCGGCAATGGCCATAAAGTGCTCAAAGAACTTGTTGGCCATCTCCTGGTAGCTAGCCTTTGTTTTACTTACTTCCAGGGCAATTTTCATCATATTAAGGGCATACATAGCCATCCAGGCCGTACCGTCGGCCTGTTCCAGCGAGCCGTTTTTGGGCAACCCGTGGCTGCGGTCGAAAACCCCGATATTATCCAGGCCGAGGAAGCCCCCTTCGAACAGGTTATTTCCCGACTGATCTTTCCGGTTTACCCACCAGGTAAAGTTCATGAGCAGCTTATGGAAAATGCGTTCCAGGAAGTCGAGGTCGCCTTCGCCCGTTGCTTCCTTTTCAATTTCGTAAATTTTCAGGGCCCCCCAGGCGTGCACCGGCGGGTTTACATCGCTGAAGTTCCACTCGTAGGCAGGAATTTGTCCGTTTGGGTGCATGTAATATTCCCTCAGCATGAGGGTAAGCTGCCGCTTGGCGAATTCCGGGTCTAGTTTTGCCAGGGGCACGCAGTGAAAGGCCAGGTCCCAGGCTGCATACCAGGGGTACTCCCATTTATCGGGAATACTCAGGATATTGCGATTCACCAGGTGCTTCCACTGCGAATTTCTTCCGTGCTTTCGGCTTTCCGGTGGGTCGTGCGTATTGGGGTCACCGTTAAGCCATTCATTAACATTGTAATGATAGAACATCTTAGACCACAACATGCCCGCCCATGCCTGTCGCTGTACTTTTTTCAGTTCATCGTCGTTTACGTTTTTTTGCAAGTCGGCGTAAAAGGCATCGGCTTCTTTCTTTCTTCGATTCGTGTAAACTGAAGTATTGGCGAAGGAATCTTCCAGTTTTTCGTCGGCAATACGGATTTTTACAACAAACTCCTCGCCGGGCTGAACCACCTTATTATACCAGACGGCCATTTTAGTGCCAACCTGCTTGGGGTTCACTGCCGATTCAGTACCATTGATTACATATTCGTTAATGCCATCTTTACAGAACCGGTACAATTTTTCTTCACCGTACAGTGCCTCGTGGTTGGTTTCGTTGTCGCAGAACAGCGGCACTCCTCCTTGCTGGTAGAAAAAGAAATAATCGGCCAGTTCATCGTGTAGTACCTGCACCCTGTTATGTTCCAGGTTACCAATTAGGGCCGGGTAGCAACTTTCGTACCCCCACTCCCAGGTATTTCTGAACCACAGCGTGGGCAGCAGGTGCAATTCAGCTGCCCGATCGGCCCTGTTCACCGCGGTAATGGTAGCGATGATATCCCGTTCATCTACTTTGGTATATTCAATAAATACATCGAAATACCGGTTATCATCGAATACACCGGTATCGGCCAGTTCAAATTCCGGGTCTTCCTTGGTGCTTTCATGTGCGCGGGTAACCAGTTCGCCGTAGGGAAACGTTTGCTGGGGATATTTGTACAGGTACTTCATGTAACTGTGCGTGGGCGTGTTATCGAGGTAATAGTAACACTCCTTCACATCCTCGCCGTGGTTGCCTTCAATGTTGCTGAGGCCAAACAGGCGTTCTTTCAGTATAGGGTCCTGGCCGTTCCACATGGCCAGGGAAAAACACAACGTTTGCTTGTTATCGGAAATTCCGGCTATGCCCTCTTCGCCCCAGCGATAAGCTTTGCTTCGGGCCATATCGTGGGTTATATACCCCCAGGCGTTACCGTGTTCACTGTAATCTTCGCGCACAGTTCCCCATTGCCTTTCCGAAACGTAGGGGCCCCATCGCTTCCAGCCCCGGTTGCCTTTTCCTTTATTTTGCAAGAGCCGTAACAGCTCCGGGTTACCAATGGCTCTTTCGTATTCCTTTTCCATATATCTACTCCCGGGGAGTACATTGTAATTTTGTGTAATTATACCGAATATCAGATCCTGAATACAGGCCTGGCAGATTATTTAGCTTAAAATATACCGGGTTAAGTGTACATGATCGCCGGCATCAATGCAAAGGGATCCTTTTTTAATTCGTGAACCTTCTTCTATATTTGCGCCTGAAATTTACACACCAATAAAAACAGCTTATGCATTCGATAGTTTACCTGGTGCCTGCCCTGGGGGTAGTAGCACTCATTTACACGGCAGTTCGATCGGCCTGGATATCCAGGCAGGATTCGGGAGAAGAAAATATGACTCGAATTGCGGGGTATATCGCCAATGGTGCCATGGCATTTCTGAAGGCAGAATATAAAACCCTGGCTTACTTTGCGGTAATTGCTTCTTTATTCCTGGGCTACCTGGGGTATACCGGGGAAAACTCCCACCCTGCTATTGTTATCTCATTCTTTATTGGTGCCATTTTTTCCGGGGTGGCAGGTTTCATTGGCATGCGGGTAGCCACTAAGGCGAACGTGCGTACCACGCAGGCTGCCCGTACCAGCCTGGCCAAAGGGCTGAAGGTATCATTTGCCGGAGGTTCGGTAATGGGTATGGGTGTGGCCGGGCTGGCTGTACTGGGGCTTGGTGGTTTATTCATTATATTTTTTGCAACTTTTCTTCCTGAAGGGCTTACTACTACCAACCGGCAAAGCCTGGTGGTTGCCCTTGAAGTATTAACCGGATTTTCGCTGGGTGCGGAAAGTATTGCCCTGTTTGCCCGGGTTGGCGGAGGTATTTACACCAAAGCAGCCGATGTGGGGGCCGACCTGGTAGGAAAGGTTGAAGCCGGTATTCCGGAGGATGACCCCCGAAACCCTGCAACTATTGCCGATAACGTGGGAGATAACGTAGGTGACGTGGCCGGTATGGGGGCTGATCTTTTTGGCTCTTACGTGGCCACCATCCTGGCTACCATGGTACTGGGCAGTGAAATCGACACCCTGGAAACCGACTCGTTTATGGGATTATCTACCATATTACTTCCCATGATTATTGCTGGTTCAGGCATTGTTTTTTCTATTATTGGAACCCTTTTCGTAAAAGTTAACGACGAGAGTGGAGATGTACAGAAAGCATTAAATATCGGCAACTGGTCCTCGATTATCTTTACCGCAATTGCTTCTTATTTTATAATCGATTATTTGCTTCCGGCTGAAATGATGCTGCGCGGGTTTACTTTTACCAGCTTCAATGTATTTGCGGCAGTGTTAACCGGTTTAGGTGTAGGTGCCCTGATTAGCATTATTACCGAATATTATACCTCAATGAACCGCAGCCCGGTGAACAGCATTATTCAGCAATCTTCTACCGGGGCTGCTACGAATATCATTGCCGGACTGGGCGTGGGGATGTTATCTACCGCCTTACCTATATTGTTGTTTGCCGCTGGCATTGTTATTTCATTCTATTTTGCCGGTTTCTACGGCGTAGCCATTGCCGCTGCCGGTATGATGGCTACCACCGCCATGCAACTGGCCATTGATGCTTTTGGTCCTATTGCCGATAACGCCGGGGGTATTGCCGAGATGACTGGCCTACCCAAGGAAGTACGTGAGCGTACTGATATCCTGGATGCCGTTGGAAACACCACAGCAGCTACCGGAAAAGGGTTTGCCATTGCTTCAGCCGCCCTTACTGCCCTGGCTCTTTTTGCCGCCTTCGTGGGAATTTCGGGTATTTCCACCATCGATATCTACAAAGCCCCGGTACTGGCCGGGTTATTCATCGGAGGCATGATTCCTTTTGTGTTCTCAGCACTGGCTATTAATGCTGTGGGTAAGGCAGCTATGGCCATGGTAAGAGAAGTGCGACGCCAGTTCAAGGAAATTGAGGGTATCATGGAAGGCACCGCCGAGCCGGAATACGGTAAATGTGTTGATATTTCCACCCAGGCAGCGATTCGTGAAATGCTGCTACCCGGTGCCCTGGCCATTGTTGTTCCATCTGTAATTGGGTTTTCGTTCGGGCCGGAAGTACTCGGTGGAACCCTGGCTGGTATTACCGTTTCCGGTGTTCTAATGGCAATTTTCCAGTCGAACGCCGGAGGAGCGTGGGACAACGCTAAAAAATCTTTTGAAAAAGGGGTTGAAATCGACGGAAAAATGGAATATAAGGGTTCTGAGGCCCACAAGGCTTCAGTAGTAGGTGATACCGTGGGCGATCCGTTTAAAGATACGTCTGGCCCTTCCATGAACATCCTCATTAAGCTAACATCTATCGTTGCCCTGGTTATCGCTCCTCACATTGGAGAACATGGTTCAGAAAACATGGCCGCTGCTTCAACTGAAGATAAGAAGGCAGCGATTGAAGTAATTACCCGGGACACAGGCCTGGAAAACGGTCTTTCCGCTACCACACGAGGTGAGAAGTAGTAATTACCAGGTAGTGTAACTTCACAAAAAAGGCGCAGTTAGTTAAAAACTGCGCCTTTTTTATTTAAAAAACCTAATGATGTAAATCATGCGTACAATCAGATAAATACCTTACCTTTAGCACTATACAAGGTGAATTCATGCGTCTGATTTTCCCTACCGACCTAACTTTACGCAGTTTGCAAATCACGCGGCTGCTCCATTCTTACGTACAAAAAACGGAGTCTACGCTTCACGTTGCGTACATTCACAACTCAAGCCCGGTTGTTGGCAATACTTTCAAAGACTGGCTCAGGCTTAATGTTAAGAGCAGGCTTAACGCCCAGCTTAGCCCTTTCAACCAAAGTTCCCGGTTGAACTCAGGTGTGTTCATGGGAAATCAGGAAGAAACCCTGCGAAGGCTTTTGCATCAGCAGGAAGAAACCATGCTGGTTCACCCGGGTATTCAACATAACGACTACCTACCATCTATCAGCACACTTCAAGAGCTGAATGTTCCCATTTTAGTCCTCCCTGAACTGGTTCAGCAAATTGCTATTAATAATTTACTGGTAACCAGTTTCGATGAGAACCTTTTTTTTAACAGCATGATTGTTAGCTTTTTGCAGCATCATGTAGATAAGATGGGAACCCGGGTACACGTTTTATACGCATCAGATGCCGAGAGCCCTGATCATATTAAGAACCAGTTATCTGAGAGTGTTGAAAATGAGTTGCCCCCCAATCAGCTCCTTACAGCACGCTTTAACTATCATACGGTAAGCAACAAATTAATAAAATTAGCAGCCCGGCGTTTCCTGGGTTCACTGAATGCCGATATGATGGTGTATGTACCTTCATCTACCACCCCTAATTACAGTCAGTTAAGTTCCTTTCTGAACCTGAGCAAGAGCTTTAATATTCCCCTGATGATTGTGCCTCATAAACCGGGCTGATCGGCTGTAAAAAAATTGTAACTTACCCGGGTTGTGGTGGTTCGGCAGTTTTGTATTCTGTAAAAAAAATTGCTATGATGCGCTGCCAAATCGCTAACTATGAAGTTATTCAACATCATTACCATCCTCATCGTGCTGTCTGCCCTTTTCGGCTACATTAATGTACGGTTTCTCAAGCTTCCTTCCACCATTGGTTTAATGATCATTGCCCTGGGTTTTACTACCCTACTTATTGGGTTGAGCTTTATTGATCCAACATTTCTGGAGCTTGAAATACAGCTGGTTCAAAGTATAGATTTCAGGACTGTAGTGCTGGATATCATGCTTAGCTTTTTATTATTTGCCGGTGCACTGCACACCGACCTGGCAACGCTGAAAGCATTGAGAAGACCAATTTTAATGTTTGCCACCCTGGGAATACTTTTGTCAACAGCGCTTATTGCGAGCCTTTTCTACGGTTTAACGGCATTGTTTGGTATTGAGGTAGACTTTATCCATTGCCTGTTGTTCGGGGCACTCATTTCTCCTACCGATCCGATTGCCGTACTGGGTATATTGAAGCAGGCCAAAGTGCCTAAAATTCTGGAAGTAAAAATTACCGGTGAATCCCTGTTCAATGATGGAATAGGGGTAGTAGTGTTTCTCACCTTGTTCAGTATCGCCCAGCAGGGTATTGAAAACGTGAGCGCCGGAAGCGTGGCTTTTCTTTTCCTGGAAGAAGTAGGGGGCGGCATTTTGCTGGGTTTAATCCTGGGTTATAGTACTTACTGGCTAACCCGCAGCATCAACGATTACGAAACCGAAGTAATAATTACCCTGGCCAGCGTAATGGGCGGTTATTTACTGGCCAGCACTTTGCACTTTTCGGGTCCGCTAGCTATAGTGGTTACCGGATTATTCGTTGGTAACTACGAACGGGAAAGGGCAATGTCAGACACCACTATTCTGTACGTAGATAAATTCTGGGAGCTCATTGATGTGCTGCTTAACGCGGTATTGTTTCTTCTTATCGGGATGGAAATTGTAATACTCCCCTGGGAACCGATTTTTATTGGCATCGGGGCCGTTACTATTGTAGTTGTATTGCTATGCCGTTACGTATCGCTTGCCGGACCGGTGAGGCTGTTCCGGGAAAAGCTGGATTTTGTGCCCGGCACCACGCTTATCATGACCTGGGGCGGCTTAAGGGGAGGCATATCTATTGCCCTGGCCCTGGCTTTGTTGCCCGAAATGAACAGGGAATTGATATTAACGGTAACTTACGTAGTAGTTGTATTTTCAATTATTGTTCAGGGACTGAGTGTAGGGAAGCTGGTGAAGATTATGAAT
>CAZIWJ010000152.1:0-8639 GCA_964542855.1 uncultured Roseivirgaceae bacterium | reverse complement strand
AGCGCCGGATTTTCCCGGTTTGTGTGCAGCTCGATGGCGAGTACGGAATTAGTAACTGCTACCTGGGAGCACCGGTTGTCCTGGGTAAAAACGGGATCGAACAAGTAATAGAATTGCAGCTAAACGAAGAGGAAATGAAAGATTTAAAAACTTCCGAATCGCACGTCCGCGAAGTAATGAACGTGATCGATAACCAGTAAGGAATTTTTTTCTGAAGAATAAAAAGTAAATGGGGTATTGAAGTACCCCATTTATTTTTCCCGCTTACTTTTAAAAACGCAGGCAATTCACCTGAACGGTTTTTTCTACTTAACCGGGTAAGAATACTTTCAATTCATTATTATTGAATTCATAATCTAAACTTTCGAGCGCCTGACCTGCCGGGCCACTCACGAAACTGCCGTCCTGCTCGAAAACTGAATTGTGGCACGGGCATATAAACTGCTCGTTTGCTTCTTCGTAATTCGGTGTGCAGCCGGCGTGGGGGCAGATCAACGAAAGAACCTTAAAAGTTTGTTCCGATTCCCGGAAAACCCCAAATGATGACTTTACATTTTGTTTAAATGCCCGGTATCCGCCAATGGCTGTTAGTTCTGCATAATCAGCCAGTAACAACCGCTTAACAAATACGAGCGGAATTTTCGGGGTTTCAACCAAAACTTCCTGCGTGGCTGAATCGCTGATCCTGAATTGAACGCTGCTTCCGTTTGTATCCGGGGCGAGGTTGTAAGTAAAAGAACCCCGGTTTGCATCGTAGTCTTCTTCCAGCCTAATGAACCGGTTACTGTCGATCCGGAAATCAATAGCTAATAAGTTCACCGGGGAAGAAGTCCAGGTTAAGGTAATCGGTTCTCCCGCAAGGGCCTTATTTGGCACTTCACTTATTATTAAAGCCCGGTTACCCTCACTGTCTTCCTCACAAGAAAACAGGATTGCAGACGGTAATACCAGGCCGGCTACACCAGTTTTACCGATTACCTTACTAAATGTTCTGCGTGATACTTTCATCTACCGATGACCCCATTCGTATTCGTTCAATGCTTCAACCGACCGGGCCAGCAACTTAATGCAACGATCTATATCCTCTTTATGGGCCATTTCAATAACCTGGTGCAGGTTGCGGGTAGGAATAGATATTCCACCAGCAATTGAACCATTTTTGCCCATGCGCTGCAAACCTGCCGTATCAGTACCTCCCGCCGTTAAAATTTCGGGCTGCCAGTCGATGCTGTGCCGGTTGGCAATTTCTTTCAGGTAATCAACCATGCGGTAATCGCAAATGGTAGACCCATCCATAATTTTAATGGCTGCACCTTTACCCAGTTCAGTAATTTTTTCGTGTCCGGGCGCACCGGGAGTATCAAATGCTACAGTAACGTCGAGGTTAATACCAAAATCGGGATTAACCTGGTGGGAAGCCACATTCGCACCCCGGATACCTACTTCTTCCTGCACAGTGAATGCGGCGACAACATCAACCGGTAGTTCTTTATCTTTTAATTCTTTCAGGGCCTCAATCAGAATAAATACACTAACCCGGTTGTCGAGCGACTTGCTGTTTACGCAATCGCCCATTTCAATTAACTCCCTTTCCCGGGTAATGGTATCGCCAACGCTGACCACTTCCATTACCGCTTCCTTAGTCATTCCAAGATCGATGAAGTAGTCTTTTATTTTGGGCATTTTATTGCGCTCTTCCGGCGACATCACATGGATGGGCTTGGTTCCCATAACCCCAATTACATCTTTTTTACCGTGTACCAGCACCCGCTGGGCCGTAAGAGTTTTCGGGTCGAATCCGCCCAGCGTATGAAAACGGATAAACCCGTTATCGTCGATGTGGGTAACAATAAAGCTGATTTCGTCCATATGGGCCGTAATCATTACTTTTTTAGCATCCGGGTTCTTACTTTTCCTGGTGGCTATAATGCTACCCATATTATCGATGGTGATTTCGTTAACCAGGCCTTCAATTTCGCTGGCCACCTGTTTTCTGATCCTCGACTCGTAACCGGGCGCACCGGGGGTTTTACAAATTGCTTTTAAAAGCTCTACGTTGATACTCATATATTATGTAGGGTAAATTAAATAATTCTACTAGTATTGTTTAGGTAGCCGTACTACCTTGTAAATCATGTTTCTAAAAAACGGTTCCCAACCGGGAGCATGGGTACCTATTAGTACAAACAAATATCATGCTTTGTTTTTAAAGAAAAAAAGCAGCATTTACGCACATGATCATTGAAGAAAAATGAGGCAGCAACTTCTCACTTCCGGAGCCAGTGAATTGAGTTACGAAATCCGGGGCATCGTTAAAAAGGCTAACGAACTACAACGGCTGGGCCACGAAATACTTTGGGAAAATATTGGTGATCCCATTCAGAAAAACGCTGTATTACCTCACTGGATGAAGAAAATTATTGCCGAACTGGTAAAAGAAAATGATGTATACGGTTACTGCGATTCACGGGGGGTGCCGGAAACCCGGCAGTTCCTGGCCCGCCAAACGAACGAACGCGGAGGCTGCCAGATTACTGAGGATGACATCCTTTTTTTTAACGGACTGGGCGATGCCATAAGCAAGGTTTACCAGTATATTCACCCCACTTCACGGATCATCGGCCCATCACCCTCTTATTCTACTCACTCGTCGGCCGAGGCAACTCATGCTTCTCACCATCCGGTTACCTACAAACTTGATCCGGAAAATCACTGGTACCCGGATATGGAAGACCTGTACAATAAGATAAAATATAACCCGGCTATTGTGGGTATTTTAATTATTAACCCGGATAATCCTACCGGTATGGTATACCCACTGGAAATACTGCACCAGATGGTGAATATTGCCCGTGAGTTCGATCTTTTTATTATTGCAGATGAAATTTACCTTAACGTTACTTACAACGGGGCAGTTGCCCATCCAATTAGCCAGTTAATTGGCCGGATACCGGCCCTGGCCCTCAGGGGTATTTCCAAGGAATTGCCCTGGCCTGGGGCTCGTTGTGGTTGGGTAGAATTTTATAACCGCGAGGCAGACGACGATTTTAACCGGTATTGCAAAGCGTTAGAAGATGCTAAAATGATTGAAGTTTGCTCAACAAAAATGCCCCAGCTGGCGATTCCGAAAATTATGTCTGATCCCCGATACGATAATTACCGGGTAGAAAGGAATCGTAAAATTGGAAAGAGAAGTGAAATTATTGCCAATTTACTATCTGACGTACCGGGAATTCGTTTCAATAAAACTTATGGGGCTTTTTACAATACCATTATTTTCCGGAAAGGAACGCTGAGAAGGAAACCTCCAGTATTTATGCTAAACGCTCACGTTCGCGATGTGTTCGAACGCTGGATGAAAGAAGAGCCCAGTATGCCTGCCGATAAACAATTTGTTTATTACCTCCTGGCCAGCAAGGGAGTTTGTGTGGTACCCCTTTCTTCGTTCTGCTCCAATTTGGAAGGGTTTAGGGTAACCCTGTTGGAAGAAAACGAAGATTTGCTAATTGAAACATTTACTAAAATCAGGGAGGCCATCCTGGAATGCTCAGATGGACCAATTTAAACTATTCGATTTATGTATCAGCATCTTAAATATTTAGAAGAAAAAGGGGTTGCCACAATTTCGCTCAATCGCCCGGAGGTCTACAACGCCCTGAACAATCCGCTTAAAAAGGAATTGTTTTCAGCACTTTCTGCAGCAGCTTCTGATGAAAACATCCGGGTAATTGTGCTTACGGGGGAAGGGAAAGCTTTTTGTTCGGGTCAGGACCTGAAAGCAGCCGCTGAAGAAACTAAAGATAGTTACGGCGAAGCCATTCGGCAATATTACAACCCGTTAATCAGCTACATGCGAACGCTGCCTAAACCTATTGTTTGTAAACTCAATGGAGTGGCAGCCGGGGCAGGATGTTCGCTGGCCCTTGCCTGTGATCTGATCATCGCCACTGAATCGGCTACGCTTGCTGAATTATTTGTTGGTATTGGCCTGGTACCCGATTGTGGATCTTCTTTCTTCCTCCCTCGCCTTACCAGCAGGGTTCATGCATTTGAACTGGCTACTACCGGGCGCAAAATCACTGCCCGGGAAGCTTTGGAACTGGGCCTGGTTAACCGGGTAGCTGCTGATCAGGACCTCGATAAAGTGGTTGATGAGTACCTGTTACATTACCGCAACGCGCCAACCCGGGTTATCGGCTACATCAAGGAAATGCTGAATCAAACTCCAGCGCTTACGTTAAATGATGCCCTGGAACTGGAAGCTAATTACCAGGATAAAGCCAGCCAAACGGCTGATCATGAGGAAGGCATGCGGGCTTTCATGGAAAAACGACCGCCGAAATTCAAAGGTAATTAAACTTGCTTTTTTACTGTTGTTCAGTCACCTCCAATACGTTGCCCTGCATCTGTAGGGCCATTTTCACAGCCGCATAGGTATTTACCACCGATCCGGTGCGGCTTAATTTCCCAAAAGATGTTTTCGACTGATTTCCCGGCTTATTAACCCGCTGAGATTGATAAGTAAATGCGCTGGTTAAAATAATATCCTTTACTTCCTCAGCGGTTAACTCAGGAAAATAAGATAGCAACAGTGCAGCAATGCCGGTAGTTACCGGGGCAGCCATGCTGGTTCCACTTTTAGTATCGTATCCACCCGGAACGGATGAACGGATATCAACCCCCGGCGCAAAAACATCAACCTCATCAGCCCCGTAGTTGCTGAAAGCCGCAGGTAGGCCCTGGTCCGATTTCCAGGAACTGGCACCAACCTCGATCCAGTTGGCTACTGCTTTATTACGGGAGTAGTAGCGGTTCGGATAGTTTTCTTCGTCGTCAAGGTCTTTTCCCTCATTTCCGGCCGCATGCACCATTAATACGCCGGCTTCCTGCGCGTAACTTATCGCTTCCTGAACCAGTTTACGGTTGGGCGAATAGGTTTTCCCAAAGCTCATATTAATTATCCTGGCACCGTTATCTACCGCATAATAAATGGCGTTGGCTACATCAATGTCGCGCTCGTCTCCGTTAGGTACCACGCGCAGGGCCATGATTTTCACCTGGTCGGTAATTCCATCAATACCCAGGCCATTGTTTCTCTTGGCCGCTATGATGCCTGCCACGTGCGATCCGTGAACAGCGTCATTTCCCTGTACGTCATTATTGCCGTAAAAGCGCTGCCCCGGTTTAACTTTGCCGATAATCGAATCTCTCTGGTTGTTTTTTACATTAAAATTATACGACAATTGCTCGTGAAAATGACGCTTCAGTTCGTTAAATTTTTCCAGGTTTAAACCTTTTTCGTGCGCATAAAGCCATAAATTCTTAAGCCGGGTGAGCTTATCATCCGGGGAATCTATTGATTTAATTAGTGAAGCATTTACCACGTCTGTGTTGAGGTAAGCAGTAAACAGTTGGTGGGCGCGTTCATATTCCCTGGCAAAGTAAGTAATGTTGGCCTGTTGCTGTTTTAATTCATCGAGTTTAGCGTTAAAATCGTCTTTTATTGCCTCAAACTTCTTTTTTTCCTTCCGGTTCAGTTTGTCAACTTCATGCTTTTGCAATAATTCGCTGTACAGCCGGGTAATTTCGTAAGTGTCGTGAATTAGGTTAACTCCCGATTCATTACCCAGGAAATTCCAGCCATGCAGGTCATCAATATAACCGTTCTTGTCGTCGTCGATGTTATTTCCGGCAATTTCATCCTTATTAATCCACATGACTGATCGGAGATCTTCGTGGTTAGGATCAACACCAGAATCAATAACCGCCACTACCACCTTTTTTCCCACCCGGTTTTTAAGTAGTTCTTCGTACGCCCGATTTGTACTTGTTCCGGGTTTACCATCTAAATACGGGTCGAGGTGGTACCAATCCTGTGGAATACTGGAAGAGGAATCCGGATGGGATGCAGACTGGGCTAACAGGGAAAAAGGAAGAATTGCCAAAAAAGCAGCCAGGTAGAGCGTTTGCATAAATGTACTTTACCATTAATTTGGCGTACAATATACAGAAAAAAGCGCTATTTATTGAATAATCAGAATTTATCAACCTCTTTTTTTAAATTCATTAAATGACAGCCAATTACCCCTGCAGTCTCGGTACGTAACCGGTGATTGCTTAGGCTAACCGGGCTAAAACCTGAATGGTAGGCTAAATTCACTTCTTTTTCACTAAAGTCGCCCTCCGGCCCCACTACCACTACCCCGGGTTTATTGGCTTTCATTACCCTAAGCAGGTGGTTTGACGGATCAGTATGGGTTACAGCGATATACCGGCAGCCGGATGGCTCTTTTACTGATTTGAGAAAGTCGGAAAAATTCAGCAAGCCAATAAGCTGGGCAAGATGCCACTTATACGATTGCTTCATGGCAGCCACCGCTTTACGCCGCAGCCTTTCCAGGTTAATCTTTTTTCTTTCTGATCGGTCGCATAGAATGAACGTAATTTTTTGAATACCGATTTCAACCGCCTTTTCTACAAACCACTCGGTGCGGTCAATATTTTTGGTTGGGGCAAGGGCAAGGTGAAGAGGAGGCTCGTCGACAGGAATAAAGTCGTGTTCAATGATATGCAGTTTGCATTTTGAAGCACTGGCCTCCCGGATAGCGGTGAGATACCGGTTTCCTTTACCGTCGGTAATTAACAACTGGTCGCCTGCCGTTTTGCGCAATACTTTTACCAAGTGCCGGCTTTCGTCCTTATCGAGGGTAGGTTGTTCGGGTTGAAATGACTCCTGGTAAAAGAGCTCCATTAATTAGTGACCTTTTGTTGTGAGAGAATACCCGAGTTAATTTTATTAACAATAGAAGGCCCTTCGTACACAAACCCGGTGTAAAGCTGTATCAGGCTTGCCCCGGCCTCCATTTTTTCCAGGGCATCTTCCGGAGTGAAGATCCCTCCTACCCCAATAATCGGAAAGTCGGGCGGTAAAACCTTGCGTAAGTTCCGGATGGTTTCAGTAGCGCGGGAGCGAAGGGCTTTACCGCTCAACCCTCCGGCACCAATTTCTTTAACCTTCCCTGCAGGGGTAACCATGTTTTTCCGCTCAATGGTGGTATTGGTGGCTACCAGGCCGTGGATATCGGTTGTTTCCACAATTTCAGCTATATCTTCTAACTGGGGCTGGGTAATATCAGGGGCTATTTTCAGGAAAATGGGCTTGTTGCTTACGTTTTTACGCTGAACAGCCTGTAACAGCGAGGTAAGCGGTACTTTCTCCTGTAGTTCTCTTAGGTTCGGAGTATTAGGAGAGCTGACGTTGATGGTAAAATAATCGACCACGTCGTAAAGTGCCTCAAATCCTTTTACGTAGTCATCGCTTGCTTTCTGGTTTGGGGTATCTTTATTTTTCCCAATGTTTCCCCCGATTATCATTCCCGGGTTACGATTTTTCAAATTCTTTACCACGGCATCGAGCCCGTGGTTATTAAACCCTAAACGGTTAACCAGCGATTGATCGTGCGGCAGGCGAAATAACCTGGGTTGCGGATTCCCGGGCTGAGGCAATGGCGTTACTGTGCCCACTTCAATAAAGCCAAAACCAAAAGCAAACAATTCGCGGTAGCATTCAGCATTTTTATCGAAGCCGGCAGCCAGGCCAACCGGGTTGGGAAAAGTAATACCGGCAACCTCACGCTTAAGTTCTGGGTGCTTTAATTCAAATAACTCCCGGAGTAGTAAATGAATACCCGGAACTGAACAGGCCAGCTTTAAGGCATGCAGTGAAAAGTGGTGTGCCTGTTCGGGAGCTAACTGAAAAAGGAGGGGTCGGACCAGTGATTTATACATACTTTATTCTTTCATGAGTTAAGGTACAAAACACCGGGAAAAGTTCATTTTTTACCCAGCGGATGGCACTCGGTAACAACCTGTTTCAGGTAGTCCCGATCAAGGTGAGTGTATATTTCGGTAGTCATGATGCTTTCGTGGCCGAGCATATCCTGAACAGCCCGCAGGTTGGCCCCGCCTTCAACCAAATGAGTGGCAAAAGAATGGCGTAAGGTATGCGGACTAATTTTTTTTTGGATCCCCGCCAGTTCGGCAGCATCACGGATTATATAAAAAATCATTATCCGGGTTAAGATGGCCCCCCTTCTGTTCAGGAACACATAGTTTTCGTAACCCGGCTTTATTTTCTGCTGGCTCCGAATTTCCCGCAAATAGCGGTTAATGTAATGGAGTGCTTCCTTGCCAATGGGAACCAGGCGTTCTTTATCGCCTTTACCAAGAATTTTAATGAAGCCAATATCCTGGTAGATGTTATTCAACTTCATATTAACCAGTTCAGTAACCCGTAGCCCGCAACTGTATAATGTTTCCAACATGGCACGGTTTCTCAGCCCTTCCGGCTTTTCCAGGTTAAGCACGGAAAGCATATTTTCTATTTCCGTAAATTCCAGGGTATCGGGTAATTTTCGGATTTTCCTGGGCCCTTCCAGTAATGATACCGGATCGTGCGAAATAATATCCTGCACCAGTAGAAACCGGTAAAAGTGTTTGATACCTGCCAGGATACGGGCCTGTGAAGATGGACTCAGGCCCAGATCAAATATATACTTCAGAAACTTTTCAAGGGAAGGTTGCTCAATGGCAAGTGGACTTAGCTTTTCCTCACCCATTATGGCGTATTCTTTCAGTTT
>CAZIWJ010000151.1:4983-8642 GCA_964542855.1 uncultured Roseivirgaceae bacterium | reverse complement strand
GAATCGCAATTGTTGGCCACCTGGAAATCGTTATAATACACGTTACCCCGCTGCTCCAGGAAGCTGAAAGCACTACTTAGTTCGGCCCCAAACGAACAGTCGCCCAGCTTCACCTGATTGAACAGGAACATTGATGAAAAAGCTGCGGCATTAATTTTTTCAGCTTGCCCTTTCCAACCTTCGTTTACGGCCTTTTCTATGGTCATGGCTGCATATCCTAGCGACCAGCCCACGCAGGAGCTGATGTTACCCTGTTCTTTTACTTCCGGGCAGTAAGGCTTTAAATCAATTTTCAGAGCAAGTTCCTGTTCCGACTTACTTCCGGTTAATTCAATCGGCTTCAGGGGTTGAGAAGTATAGGCCCGGTCGTTAAAAACCAGGCCCTGCCCAACCCCACAGGCAGGAAATAACAACAGCAACAGGTAGCTAAGTAATTTCATTCCACTTTTGAAATCTGTAGGGTTCAATGAGGTAGTTATTCAATACGGTTTCGTTCATCTTTTTAATCTGGTTGTCTACTTCTTTAACCATTTTTATGACCAGCTGAGCGTATTTCAGCATCTGGGGCAGCAAAGCCACCAGGGCAGAACCGGTAATCTGCCCGTCGGTGAGTTCGGTGATTTCGCGCTGAAAGGTGTTCGCGTAATATTCCTTGGCCCGGTACAGGTCGGCTTCCACCTGTTTGGAATAAGAATCGGGGTAGCTAATCATATATTTCCGCTTGTCGCGTTGTTGCATGTCGGCTTTAATGTTATAAAGCACAGCGTTAAAATAATCGGCCGAAGCGTTATAGGTATTCTTTAGGTTCATTACTTCTGTTTCTGAATACCGGTCCTGGATCAGTTTAAAATTCTTAACCGAAGTATGGGCGCGGTCGCGTAATTCCTTAAACTCGGTGAAAAATTTGGTGTCCTGAACAGATCGCAAAGCGACCACCGTTCCTGACTGGGCGTAACTACCCCTCATTGCAATGCACAGGATTGCCAGTATCAATAGCTTTTTCATCAGTTCTGGTTTTTTTGATCTTTACGTTAAAATTGGGTTAATCATCGCCAAGCCGCCAGGAAAGCTTAAGTCCGTAACGGCCCGTTGCATTAGCCTGTGCGGGCAGCGGGGCAAAAACCGGCGCCAGCGTCACGCGGCTTTTTTTCAGTTTGTTAATCTGGATAATCCGGTTCACCATGATAACGGCAGCCGTAGCCAGTACGGCCCCGCCACCAATAGCCAGAATAGATCCGGTTTTGTGTTTTTTATTGGCCTCGTCGTACATTTCGTTCCGGGTGGTGCCCAGTTCACTGTATACTTCAGAATTTTCAACGACATTCTGCTTGTAGATGTCGTACAGGTCGCCACCTTCCGATTGGGTACCCAGGCCACTGGCCAGTAATCCTATTCCGGTGGAGGCAAGACCACCCATACCTACCCAGAAGGGTACGTTACCGCCACCGGCAGAAGTAGATGGGGTTTCACTGTTCTCCTCGCTGCCTTCCCCGCTGAGGTTGCTGCTGAGAACCGGTACCGGGTTATTGGCCAGTACCTCAACTACCAGTTCCCCTTTGAGTTCCGGGGTGTCCTGGAAAACATCCCAGATAATGGTTTTACCCTTTCCTATTTTAATGTAGGTACCTACATCACCCGATAAGGCCCGGGGGGTAAACGGGCGGTTATTCAGTTCAACGTTCACTGATACGTCGAAATAAAGAAAGTTTTGCTGCTGGTTCAGGTCGTAAGTGATCCTGATTTTCTGATCATTCTCCAGTTCCCAGTCTACGTTCGTTACCACCTGCGCCTGCGCCAGGCTACTGGCAGTGATGAGTAAGATTGCACAGATAAAAGACTTCATAATACGGTTTATTTAGATAGATGCTGTAATCATTGTTTTACATATATGGCCAGGTTACCCAGCTGGTTGTTAACCAGTATTGGGTTCTGGGGGCGTTGTTTAACGGTTTGCACCATGCTCGATACCTGTCGGCTAACATAATCGGATAGTTCGTGCAGGGTAATAATGTCGTTGCCGTTGGCATCGGCCTTACCCCCCGACAGGCCGGAAACGATGGCATCGGTAAAGGCGCCGTTTTTCCAGGTGGTATCTTCGTACGACTGCTCCTCGCCCCGGCTGGAAGCAAATACGGATACCCCTTCCTGCATACGGTTCAGTTGTTCAATGGCAAAATTTATATCCTGCGGGTTTGCCCGGGCACCGCCGCTGTGGCAGGCATCGATCATGATAATTTTCTTGCACGGAATCTCCTCGAGCAAGGCAAGAATATCATTCCGGAAAGAAACCGAAGTGCTCCGGCGCCGGGTAGGAGAATAGTCGCTACCCTGAATCCGGAAGTCGTCGTTCAGCAGAAAACCGTGCGACGATATAAAAGCCATTATGATATCATCTGAACTGATGTTCCCGGTCTGGTAGCTCACCTTCAACTCCTCGATGGTGCCCCTGATTTCGTAGGCCGTAGCTTTTTTCCCGATCAGGGTATCGATACTGATCCGGTTAAAAATCCGGTTTCCCCCGGCCACTGCCTGGTTGGTGAAAATACCGGCAAAATCGCGGGCATCCTTTTGGGTGTACTGCAGGTTGGTAGCTACTCCCATCGACAGCACGTGCAGGTTAGGGCGAAAAGGAGTATAATTGATAGCCACTTTCTCTGAACGCACGGTGCGGTTATCATCCATAATTTCCAGGTATACCTCGTTTGGGTTTTCCAGTTCACTGAGCAACAACCGTTCGGAAAAAGTATAATTTCCACGGCTATCCTGAATGAGTTGGGCATTTTTACCCGGCGTCCGCCGCCTGCCGTTATGCACAACAAACATTTTGTTTGGTGAAAGCTCGGAGCCAGTCAATACCTTAAACTCCAGGGTAACGTCCTGGTCTTTACTCACATATGGTTTTCCCTGTAGCTTTACCGGGTCAAATTCACCCCACCAGTAAACGCTGCTGCTTACCCGCTCACTGCCCAGCACCTCTTCGTCGGGCAAAAGGGTTAATTTCGGCCCTTCCTTCCGAATCCGTAATACCCGGCTGCTCTTGCTCAGGGTAGGGGTATTCACTTCCACCATCAATTCATTAATCCCTTCTTCCAGCCGCACCCGGTCTTCGTAATTAAATTCCTTTTGCTGGCCGTATAAACTGCTCACCCCAATTTTAGAGCCCGCTGGCTTACGGTTTACCAGCAGAGCAACCTGGTTGTGCGCTACTGAATCGGATGAAACAATTTTCAGGTTAACCGGTAACATACCCTTTTCCATTTTCAGGTCTGACTCGAACATCGGGTTGAGCCAGTCTACGTAAAGGTAATTCTGCTTACTGCTGCGAATAATAATCGATTTACCCTCACTTTTCCCGGTAAATACCTTAGAAGTATCTTCATTTTTAGCTGGAGCGTTTTCCCTGTTAATCGCAATGATTTTTTTCCTGCGCGATAAGCCCAGCGTGTCCTGGGCCCACCCACGTGGACCCAGGGTTAACAGTAAAAAGATGATCAGGCAGTTTCGTATCATGGTCTTTTATTATTCCAGTACCAGGATATTAAACCGGGCGTCTTTTATAATTGTATTCCGGTCTTCGTTGTATACCGACCAGCGATTAGTATTGGCCGTAGAAGCGGTTCTGCCGGTACTAATGGTGTCAACTGGGATAAAAATCGGGT
>CAZIWJ010000151.1:0-4883 GCA_964542855.1 uncultured Roseivirgaceae bacterium | reverse complement strand
GTAATACCATACGCCCGTTACGTGCTCGTTCAGTACCGGCGTTAGTTCGGTTCCCTGGTTAGCCGTATGAAAAACCATTTTATCCGGTTTTTCATTGGTTAACGGGTTATCGATGTACGAAATATGGGTTGTACCGGTATTATCTACCGTATGCACGAACGATTCGCTATCGTTAACATTCACGTAAACATGGAAGCGGGCCCCTACCGGGATCGGGTTTTCCGTCAGGCTCATCACTGCCCATTTGTTTTTCACGTATACTACCGTAACCGGATCGGTATTATGGGTTGAGGGGCCATCGACCAGTGCCGTAACGAACACCCGGGCGTCCGGATTCCGGTTCAGGAAAGGGTGATCCATTAAAGAAACGTGGTCGTTTACCAGGCTATTCCGGGTTACCGTATGCTCAAAAGCATCGGCATCATCCTGGTTTTTCACCAGTATATTAAATTTGGTTTTATCCTGAAAGGTACTGTCGCGCAGGGCATTTACGTACCAGCCATTGTCTTTGTATTCCACGGCAACCGGGGTATTTACATACCGGCCGTATTTGTTGTTCACCACCAGTACTGCCGACTTGTTGCCGTTAACCAGCGAATTGTTTAACCGGATGGAACCGGGTTCAGTGCCACTTGTAGAAACGGAATCCTGGTAGGTATTATTAATGTTTTTAGAAGCCGCTGCCCGGGTAATGGTAACCGTTACCGTGGTATCGAACTTCACTGCTGGCCGTTTACTATTACTGGCCGTAAGTTTTACATTGTGCGTTCCTACGGTGTTGAATACATGTGAGGGGCTTTCCACGGTGCTTGCTTCACTGTCGTCGTTAAAATTCCAAAGGTAAGTATCAGCATTTTCGGTAGTATTGGTAAAATCTACCACGCAGGGAGCAACGCAATTGGTGGTACTTACCGAAAGGCCGAGCACGGGAGGCCCCAGCACCGTTACGGTGAAGGTGGTATCGTCAGATAATCCGGGATCGAGTACGCTAATGGCAGTAAGCGAAATTTCGTAATTTCCGGGCTCATCATATACATGTACCGGGCTGCTGGTTGTATCGATAGCACTGTCGTCGCCAAAATCCCATTCGTAGGAAGCCGTGTTAGCCGAATTATTGGTAAATTTAACGGTATCACCCAGCAATACGGTATCCAACTCAACGGTAAATGAGGCAATTGGTGGGGCTTCAGCCAGCACATTTACCGGAACCACTACATTAAAAGTAGTATCGTCGGAAACAATTCCCCGGCTGGCGGTAAGGGTTACTACGTATTCGCCCGAACTAGTATACGTATGCTCCGGGTTCTCATCGGTAGAAGTAGCGGAGCCATCCCCAAATTCCCAGGCGTAACTTTCCGCGTTTTCCGATAAATTAGTGAACAACACGGTACAACTGCCCGAACAGTCCGGGTCTTCAAATTCAAAAATAAAATCACTGGTTGGGTCGGGCTCCTGAGGTGCAATTTCTTCGAGGTCGCAACTGCCCAGGGGAAGTAGAATACTGACTATTAGTACTGCATGTACGGCCAGTCGGACGTACAGCAAAGGGTTGCCTGATTGTTTCATTACAAGAAGATAGATAATAGATAGATTGCTGTAGATTGTTCAGTAGGTATTAATCACGTAGCGTGATCGCCGCAGTTAACAGCACCGAAAGTGCTTCATTTCAGGTCAGCTTTTCAGCTATAATTTAACCGTTAGTACATCAGAAAAGGAATTAGTAACCTGTTGATGCATAATTTAGCACTAATTATGAAAAAAATGTAAAAAAATTACGTACATTCAGTTATACATAAAATCAAAAGTACACTGTTTTACTTACTGATCGAAGGCATGGTAAACCGTAACCTGTAAATTGTTCCTGTTATATGGGCTGTAACCAGCTTATTAAATTAAGCGGTTTATAAAAGTTCCACTAAGATATAGGCAAACACTACACGGTATTATTTGAGAAAAAAATCAATAATCAGGTTACTTTTTTTCATTGGTAGGTTACCCAGGGTTAGTGAATAACTTGTACTTTGTTTATGTATAACTATCTATTTCTAATATTCTTGCTTTTTACCCTTCAGCCGGTCCTGGCTATTGTAAAGTACGAGGAAGGCAGGCTGGAGATCAACGGTATTCAGCTGTTGCAGGATAGTGAATTCCCTAAATCGTACTACTACATTCCTCCGTATCCCCGGGTTTCCAAACTGAATAGCGGCGATTTTGAGTTCATGTGCGTGAAGTACGTGGGTGAAGGTGAAGAAAATAGCGGCGGACTTTTTCATGCGCTCATTGAGTTTACGCTTTCCGAACCGGAAAAAAAGGAACTGGAAGAAGCCCTGAAGGATAAAGTGCCGGGGGCTATTTTAATGGGGCCGGTACCCATGCAAACTAACCAGGAAGAAGGGGCGCAACCCAGTTTCCGGCTGGTTTCTACCATCCTGGGCGAAGGAAACGCATTCAACCGAAATGTGATCAGTTCCGGTACTGCGCCCCTCCTGCCCGGATCAAAAGCCGCCATTGCTGCCCACCTTTCCCCTGAGGGTGCAACCCTTCTGTGGGACTCTTTCCAGGGAGGAACTTCGGATGTTTCAGTGGTTGTAGAGGGGCATTTCAGGGCCCTGGTTAAGGCTTTTAAAGCCACGGTTAAAGCCGACCTGGAAATGGTTTACGATCATTTTAGCTCTTTTTATAATAATCAGTTCGGTTTTTCCCGCGATCAGGCGGCATCCTCGCTCGATAGCCTGGTGCAGTCGGGGGTAATCCAGGTTGATGTAGCCGATATGTCGGCCGGGCTGAACGTAAACACCAGGGCTTACCAGGATATCCTTCAAATTATTACCGAGCGGGTGGTCGACCTGATGTTCAATGTAGATGAAGGCTGGGCCAAACTACCGGAAACTGAAGGTGCCGTGCAGCCAACCAATTTGAAAGAACGCTACGAAAGAGGGGATTTTGTGAAGTTTTTTGCCGGCGACGGGCACAACATGTACATCCCCGATAATCAGCTGCTATTGAAAGAAAAAAAAGAAATCCGCAGCTTTAAATTTTTCCTCGACCTGAACCAGTCTACCGCTATTAAAGTACCCGTGGTTTCGGCCGGGAACATCCGGGGGTTTTACAACCTGTACCGCGACAACCCAAAATATTTTCGCATTGTAGACATGAACGATGCTGCTTTCCAGTCGCGCAACATCTACTTCCAGGTAGCCCGCGATTTTGCCCGGTCTTTCGGCGATATTGTAGACTACGCCACGGTGCTGGTGCAGAAAGATTACCAGCAAGAAGGCGCCAATTCTTTCAGCGGTACCCTGTTGTTTAACCAGTCGGCCATCGACTCGGGTAAGCTGGTGCAGTCGTTGCGCTATCAGCGGTTCGATGACCCGGCAACCGACTGGCTAAATTATAAATATAAGGTTGGATGGAAATTTATAGGAATCGATTCCATGGTTACGGTTCCTGCCAACAACTGGGCATCAACTAATATGCCTTCCGTTGCAGTTCAGCCCCCGATTGATCAGGTTCGGGTAGAAATTGCTCTCGATAAATTACTACTGCAACAAAACGGCATCCAGACGGTAAGGATCCGTTTTGCTTCCATGTTGCTGGGTAAACCGATTAAAGGAAAATCGCTGGTCATTCGTAAAAACGACCCCGATGAATTTTACACCACAACCGTTTACCACGATACCGATCAGCCCATTGTATACCAGGTTAGCTGGTATTCTAACCGAGAGGTAATTCAGGACGACCTGAAGCTCCTTGAAGACGACTACCTGTTTCTCGTACCTTCTACTCAATTGGAATAATGCGCTTTCTATTTGTTGTAACAATCTATCTATCTTTTTATCTATCTATTTCTTTTACGGCGAAAAGCCAGGCGGTTCTGATCGATGAAATGGTCGAGGCAGGAGGGCTGATCTGTTTTCCGGTTTATGGTGATACCCTCGCTTACCGATACCTGCCTTTGCGTGGGCGGCTGGCAACCAGCAACGACGGGTTGCCTGAATTTTCCTTTTTGCAATACGCCACGGCTAATAACCAACCCCTGGAGGCGGGGCAAACCATTACGGAAGCCAGCGGCGGCGGGCTAATCCATTTCCTGGTGTTGTACGACACCCCTGAGGATAAAGTCCGCAAGGCAGAGCGCGAATTGCAGCGCAAAACCAATCGCAGGGAACTGGTACTCGAAGGGCCGGTGAATATTAGCTCCGGCACCTTTACCCTGGTAAGTAGTTTACTCATCAACGGCAAGGAAGAAAAGGAAGTGCTGGGCCGCGGAATAGCCCCCGTTTTTCAGAATTCCCGCATCGCTTTTTCGTTCCTGATCGACCCCATGAAATCGCAATTGCTGATGGAGAGCTTTAAAATGGCCACTCCCGATGTATCAGTAGTGTTCGATTTAAAGTTTTCCGGTCTGTCGCAGGCGTTTAACGGGCAGCTTACGGTCGACTGGTCGCAGGTGCAGAATGCTTCTTATTCCAAAAAAAGCCGCGATGCCATTTTTTATTCATCCGATGTAGAGGAATCATTCGGCGAGATGATCCAGAATGGGGCGGTGAAACTGGAAACCTTCGGGGAAGACAGCCTTACCGGTGATTTGCTTACGGTGGCTTATGACCGCCTGCTGAACCTGATGTTCGATCCGGTTCAGCCCGACTCCATTCCCCCGGAAGATACCCGGGGTGTGCTGGGCGAAATTTTCGGTGCCCGCGGCCTGCTGGGCGGACTGGTAGGTGGCTCAGACGTGTACCGCAAACAAACGGTGAAAACCAGCGGCAAAACCAGCATTAATATCAGCTCGCGGAAAATGGTAAACCGCCACCACCTTTTTGCTTTTAACATCGGCAACCTGTGGAAAGAGTATAAAGACAACCTGCAGATTTTCCGGAAAA
>CAZIWJ010000150.1:0-8658 GCA_964542855.1 uncultured Roseivirgaceae bacterium | reverse complement strand
GGCTTTGCTTATACTGGTGAATTAATTTGCATATTTTACCGGCTTTCGGCAATTTAACCCTTATGAATTTTCGGGCGTTATATGCTGCTTACGATGTTTATCCCTCTTTCAAGGGATCTGCTACCCACATTGAACAATTTGCCGGCACCCTCTTTCGGCACTTCCGGGGCGGACTGCTTTATACCCTCGGCAATGCAGAACTGCTTCCCGCTGAACTTCCCCCGCAAACCCGACACCGGGTGTACTACCAGCAGGAAGTGAATTTCCTGCAAAGGGCGCTGGGTTACACGCAATCGTTAAAACACATCCTGCAGCAGGAAGCCTGCCCCGAAGTGGCCCATTTCCGCGACATCTGGAGCGGCTGGCCCATTATTGAAAAGCTCCCCGGGACTAAAAAAGTTTTTGAAGTTAACGGACTGCCTTCCGTTGAGCTCCCTTTTCGATACCCCAACCTGCCAACCAGCACGTTGGAAAAAATTCAGCACCTGGAAACCTACTGCCTGCAACATGCCGATGCGATAGTAGTTCCTTCTGCCGTTACCCGGCAGTACCTGGCTTCCCGGGGCTTTGAACGGGTAACAGTGATACAAAACGGCACAAACATACCCGACCAGGCTCCCCGTCCGGCCGGAGCTCCCAAACAGTATATTATTTATTTTGGCGCCCTGCAACGCTGGCAGGGACTAGATACGGCTTTTAAAACCCTTAAATACCTGCAGGATTTTCCTGATTTACAGCTGGTGGTGTGTGCTGCCCACCGCACACGATTTGTGAAGCCATATAAAAAGCTGGCCGCTAAACTGGGCGTGGACAACCGCGTTACCTGGAAGTTCAGAATGAGTAAAGCCGAACTCTGGAGCTGGGTTCAACATGCGGTTGCTTCGCTAGCGCCCCTAAAGGAAAACCGTCGCAACCTGGTGCAGGGTTGCTGCCCGCTGAAAATCATCGAATCCATGGCCTGTGGAACCCCGGTTATTGCTTCCGATTTACCGGTTGTCCGGGAACTGATGGAAGACTTTCAGCACGGACGGCTGGTTCCCGCCGACCGACCGGCCGAGCTGGCCAGGGTGGTGCGCTTACTGCTCGATTACCCCGAAGAAGCAATAAAAATGGGGATCGCAGGCAGAAAAAAAGCCATTGCCGGTTGCGAATGGACGAAACAGAACGATAAACTACTTAGGTTATACGCTTCACTAAAGGAATCATTTCATGTTTAAAAACTCCCGTACAGCCCACAAGATATACCAAAAGTTAACCGACGATGAACGCAACATCCTGGAATCGCGAACGGTGGATGGAAAGTACACCGTTAAAGAATGGTATCGATTGTTGAAACACCTGGCCCTGATGGATGGCTTTGCCGACAAGGCCCGGAAATCGTACCCTACTGCTTTTATTGCCTCAGGTATTATTACTTTCTTCACCTTGATTTTTGCAATAAACGCGGCAGGGTTTGTAGTGGGATTAATTATTTCACTGCTGCCTCTCGGTGCTTTGGGCTTAACGTATTACTATTATAAAACCTTTAAAGACATCGACCTCGGCAACCAGTTGCGCTTGTTTATTATGCCTGCCCTCAACCTGCTTTCCCACAAAGTACCCCGACGGGCAAAAATAGAAATGACGCTCAACCTGAACCCAATTGCCCGGGAAGAAAATAAAGTAGATGAAGAGGTGATTGATTCCCCGCCAGAACCTCATTTGAAAAAAAAAACCCATAATTACTTTCAACTGCCCTGGCTGTCGGCAAAGATTCTGCTTAAAGACGGGTCACTGCTTGTATTCACGGTTGAAGAACAGGTAAGAGAAAGAAAAGTAGTTAAATACCATAAAAACAAACGAAAAACTAAATACAAGAGTAAGCACACTTTACGACTAAAGCTGGCTGCGCCGAAAAAGCGGTATAAAAAACTACAGGAAAGTAACGAGCAGTTCACGATTGAAGAAGACGATAAATTTATTATCATTACCCTGAAAAGTAAGCAGGTTTCTCGATATAACCCGATGATACCTGATGATGAAGAAAAGTCGTTAGACCCGCGCTACCTGACTCAAATGCTGGTAGATGCTTATAAATGTATTGAACCCGTTTCTCCCCAACAACAATCGGCATGAACCTGGACGATCAATTTCCCGAAGGAGAAGAATTCTCCGAAGGCCCGGAAGAAAAAAGAAAAAGAAGAAGTTTCAGTAGCGGTAGGCGGTTATTTAACGACTACGACCTGGAAGCTTTTGATGAAGAATACGCCCTGGATTTCGACGAAGAAACCGAGGCCCTGGCTTACATGGAAAGTTAATTTTGCCGTACCACTTACTCTGGATTACCGAAACTTATTATCCCAACCGGGGGGGCATGGCGCAGTCGTGCGACCGCATGGTACGAAACCTGCGCCTGCACGGAATATACATCGACCTGGTGCATTTTACACCCCGGAAAAGCCCTTACGTATGGCAGGATCAGCAGCAGGGCCGCTACCTGGCCTGTCCTTTCGAGGTAGATGCTGCCCACACGCTGAATAAATTGTATTCGTTTGTTGAACCCTATCGCGAACAATACACGCATATGGTTGCCTTCGGCGGAAACCTTCCGGTAAGGGCTGCTTCAGTGTTTCCCCACTGGCTCGCTATTCCATCGGTAGTGCTTTTCCGGGGTAATGACCTGGATGCCGGCATATTTTCATCTAAAAGGCAGGATGTGGTATTTCGGGCTATTGAAACTGCTTCAGCACTGGGGGCCGTGAGTACCGATAAGGTAATTAAACTGCAACGGATTGTACCCGGGACTCCTTGTTTGTTCACCCCGAATAGTATTGATGCGAATGCTTTCCTACCCGGGAAAAGCCAGTTGCGTTTTGCCGGTAAATGGAAACAAGAAATTGCTGCCGGTAAAATGGTTATTGGACTCATTGGGCAGTTGAAAGTAAAAAAAGGAATTGATTTCTTTTTAAATTGCCTGGCTCACTTACCTTTCAGAAAGCAATTACACCTGCTTTTCATCGGTGAAATACCGGGTGAAATTAAACTATTTCTTTCGGATGATATTACTTACACCGAACTCCCCTTTATAGACCGGTACGAATTGCTGCAATATTACCCTGCCTGCGATGCGGTTGCCATTCCTTCCTGGTACGATGGCATGCCCAATGTTCTGCTGGAAGCAGCCGCCCTGGGTATTCCGGTGCTGGGTTCGCGAGTGGATGGAATCAGGGATGTGTTGCAAGATGAATTCGACGAGTTCCTTTTTCAGCCCGGAAGCACCGATGAAGCCCGACAAGCCTTGCGCAACTGGTATTTTAGTGGAGATGATAAACGGGAAGCCATGCGTGAAAAGCTGAAAAACACCATCCGGGAATACTACAACCCAAAGAAAGAAACAACAGCTATACTTAATCTACTGGGTGCTACCGGGAACAGAGGCTGGTAATGATGTATTTCACCATGAAGGTAATCAGACCATGAACGTATACTATGCACCCGGCGGCGGGCTGGGCCATTTTATGCGGGCCCTTGCTTTTATTTATTCCCATCCGGAACTAAATTATTATTCCACAGTAGTGATGGTTGCCGATCGACCACAATATCAGTTGCAAGAAACCGGGTTTACCGAACCGGAACTACATAACCTGCAAATCGTAAAAATTCCGCTGCAGGTATTTGAAAGCACTGCGCTCTTGTCGGGGTGGATTAAAAACCGGGTGAAAGAATACCAGCCCGAGCGTATTTTCCTGGACACTTTTCCAGCAGGAATCATGGGCGAGTGGAACCAGGTAGAAGGGGTATTTACCCGCCATTACGTGGGCCGTTACCTTAATATGGATGAGTACAGGCATCCGTTAACAGTACCATTTTCAACAGTTTACCCATTAGAACACTGGCACCCAAAACAGCATCGGTTAGGGGTGGGAGCCGAAGCAAAAAACATCAGGCTTACTTATCCGCCAGCCCGGGTTTACGGTAAAGCTGAGGGGCAAACAAATGCAACCACCGGTGGTTCGTTGTGGCTGGTTATTCATTCCGAACCGATGGAAGAAGTACGGCTATTAGTAAAGCAGGCTGAAGACGAGGCCCGCCTTGAAGGGTTAAACCCGGAAATAAAAGTTTTCAGCACGCTGGATGTTCCAGGCTACCCTGTTATTTGCGCAGTGCCATCCTACCCGTTCCAGCACAGGGCCAGTAGAATTTACAGCGGATGCGGGTTTAACACCTGCCAACAAATGAAAAGTTACCGCGGGCAGTGGCGGGTAATTCCTTTTCCCCGTCGGTTTGATGACCAGGCGTTGCGGTTAAAAATGCTCCGTAACCAGGAATGAATGAAGTAGGCATGCAAATATTGAAATGCGTGCGATATTGGTTTTATTGCATTCTTTACCCAACTGAACCAGTAGGTATATGCCCCCCGACTACCGATATTAAGCTCCAGTTAAAAATTCTGAATCAATTCAACTACAGGAAGCAAATTCCAGACCGTGATCGCTGATGCATTTTGGTTAACTGCAACAAGTCCTGGCAGAAAATTGAGAATAAAACCATAGCCGGGCGGTATTACTACTTAAAGTAGCAGGGTTATTCCATACGTGGATTAAAAGCCCGTGGTTTATTTAATTTTTCATTTCTAAAGAGGTTGTAATGCCAATGAGTTTATTTGTTAGTGAAGCCCATTTATCGGTTATGAAATATTTGTCCTTTTGTTTAGTAGTAGTGCCCTTGCTAGCTGTCGGGCAGCAGATTGAATTTAAATCGAGTTCCAGGTATGTACTGGGTACTGAAAAAAATAAGTCTGCTTCTATAAGTGCCGGAGATATTGATGCCGACGGGGATCTCGATATAGTCGTTGCTAACGGCAGGCACTGGCCCGAAGCCAATAAAGTATTTATAAATAATGGCTACGGCATCTTCACCGTATCCAGGCTACTCGATAATATTGCAGAAACCAGTTATGCCGCTGAGCTGGCCGATTTCGACAACGACGGTGATCTGGATATAGCCGTGGGAAATGATATGGCCCCTAATGCAGTTTACATGAATGATGGCGAGGGAAATTTTATAAGATCTGGTAATTTCGGTAATCCCTATTCCCCGACCCGTAACTTAAAAACGGCGGATATTGACAACGACGGTGACGTCGATATCCTGCTGACAAACCGGGGAAAAGAAAATGAAATATGCCTGAATAACGGTAAAGGTCAATTCACTGAAACAATAACATTTGGGTCTGATGATGACTCGACCATTGATGTGGACGTTGCCGATATGAACAACGATGGAAAAAACGATTTAATACTGGCTAACCGCGACCAACAACCCAATTTTATTTTACTGAACGATGGGAAATTAAACTTTAACCGTAAGGTACCCTTTGGTACCGGAACAGATGAAACCAGGGCAGTGGGGGTCACGGATATTGACCAGGACGGGTATCCCGACATTATTACAGCTAATATTAAGCAACCCAATGTCATCTACTTTGGGAGTAACGACTTGAACTACGCCAGGGAAATGGTATTTGATGAGTCTTCCAGTAATTCATATTCGCTGGATTTCGGAGACATCGACGGACAGGGAGGAGTTGATATTGTAGTAGCCAATGCAGGAGAACCTAACCAGGTTTTTTTAAATAATAAGGGTGGAGTTTCGTGGCAAAAAACACCTTTGAGAAATGAAAAGTTATCTACCTACGATATTATTCTCTTTGATGTAAATAACGACAATCGATTGGATATTATAGAAAGTAACTCGGACGAGCTGAATTACTTTTACCTCAACAGACTGGAATATTAATCTACTTTACCGTTAAATCAGTTACAAATGTACTGGTAGCTTTTCATAACAAAGGCCGGTTAAGAATAACCGGCCTTTGTTATGGGTATTCTGTTAAATACTGGTGCAATCGAAGCTGGTAGTAAACAGCAGTTGCTTCAAGGCTGCGAGAAATTACAGTTGGGCTATAGCCTGGGAATTGGAACAACTTTTAACTACCGGGTTCCTCCCTTAGGCATCACGTTAGTTACTATTTTCACCCGGTCCTGGCCAGCATTAGAATAAATAGTAACCACTTTGTTTTGCTTACCCATTTTACCGGCACTGTTAAAGTTTACCGTAATAGATGCTTCTGCATCCGGCATAATGGGTTCACGAGGCCAGTTAGTTGCCGTACATCCACAGGTAGTTTGTACGTTGGATAAAACCAGCGGCTTGGTGCCGGTATTGGTGAAATTAAATACATGAGTAACTCTGTCGCCCTGGGTGATGTCGCCAAAATCGTGCGAGGTTTCAGCAAAGGTCATGGCAGGACCATCTACCTTTTCCTTGAGTTCGGTTTTTTCCTGGGCAACACTTACGTTAACTGCCAGGAGGGCTATGAGAATGAAGAATAAATTTTTCATTATAATAGTTTTTAGATGCAAAATTCAAATCACAAATTCTGTACACTTATTACTATAAAATTAACGATTCTGTTTAAGCCAGGTGTACTGGCAGTTAAAAAATTTAAACAGAGGTAAGAATGAAGACCATTTAGCAGGTTTTTCACCCTTCCAGTACCAGCTTTGCCTGCTCTTCGTCTTCTTCGTTAATCTGCAGCCTCACTGCGTGAGCGAAAAAAGGAATATGGGGAAGTACATTTCCATCTGATACGTAAGCCGGGATTCCGGCAGCAGCCAATTTACCACGCATAATTTCTGCTTGCATGGCATCATCAAATTCGGCAATCGTTATTATTCTTCCTTCATTCATAGTTTATACATTACTCGGTATTAATCCGGTTCAACCACTCCCTTCAACTCATTCAATTTAATGTCGAAATGCGAACGCTGAAATATAGCTTTTCCATTTTTAATGACAATAAGCTGAGGCGACTCGTGCCTTACGTTGAAGGCGTTTTCCACTGCCTTCGACACCTCCCGGTAAGTAATTAAATCGAGGAAATAAAATTCCAGGTGGTCTGCTGAAATATTCCAGTCTCCCTTTAACCGGGCCAGCACTGAAGAACTCACTCCGCAACGGGAGCTGTGTTTAAGAATAGCAACCGGTTTGCTTTCAGAAACCGCCTTAAGTTGCTCTACCTGATCTGTACTGGTTAATGTTTTCCACTCTTCGTTCAGTGAAAACGAATTGCTGAATAATCCACCCAATAATCCCATATTTATTGCTGTTTAGGTTATACTGTAACTGTTTCTTCTGCCATTGTACCTTCTACCCATCCTGCGGTTGTCAGTTCCTGTAAATGTACCAGCTGTATGGTGTTAGACAGGCCTTCTTCATAGGGCACACCCACGCGCACGTAATTATTGGTATACCCCAAAATAAATCCATCCTCAGTTTTTTCTTCGAACAGCACCGGCAGGGTGTTGCCAAGTTGGCTTTCGTAAAAGGCCCTTTTCTTCTTCAACGATAAAGTTCGCAATTGTTCCGAACGTTCGCGGCGTACCTGCACCGGAACCGTGCCATCCATTTCGGGGGCCGGCGTATTACTTCGCTCAGAATAGGTGAACACGTGCAAATAAGATACCGGCAGTTCGTTCAGGTAGCGATAAGTAACCATAAATTCCTCGTCGGTTTCACCGGGAAAACCAACAATTACGTCCACCCCAATTCCGGCATCGGGCATGAGCTGCTTAATTTTCTGCACCCGGTCGGTATAAAGCTCGCGCAAGTAGCGGCGGCGCATTTTCCGCAGCAGGGTATTCGAACCCGATTGCAGCGGAATGTGAAAATGAGGAACGAATCGCTGCGAGCGCGACACGTATTCGATAATTTCGTTGCTTAACAAATTGGGTTCTATTGAAGAAATCCGCATCCTGGCAATTCCTTCTACCCTATCGAGTGCCTGTACCAGGTCGGTGAATCGTTCTTTTCTTTTGCCTTCAACAATTCCAAAGTCGCCGATATTTACCCCGGTTAATACAATTTCCTGCACTTCCGTGCGGGCAATGCTCGCTGCTTTATTTACCACCTCTTCTATGGTTGCACTCCGGCTCCGCCCTCTTGCCAGCGGAATAGTACAAAAGCTACAGTGGTAATTACAGCCATCCTGCACTTTGAGAAAGGTACGGGTGCGGTCGCCGAAAGAATAAGCTGCGTGGTAATTAACGGCTTCTTTTATCGGGGCCACGGCAACGTGTGGATTGCCTTTTTCTTCCAGCGAACGAAGAATATCAACCACTTTAAATTTTTCGTTGGCACCCAGAACAGCATTTACCCCCGGAATAGCCGCGATTTCCCGGGGTTTTAACTGGGCGTAACAACCCATTATGCAAATAAAAGCGTGCGGGGCAATTTTTTTAACATCACGGACCAACTTCCGGCACTTCTTGTCGGCATTATCGGTTACCGAGCAGGTATTGATGATGTAAATATCAGCCCCGTCTTTAAAATCAACTTTACTCACCCCTTCAGCTTCCAGCAAGCGGCCAACTGCAGAAGTTTCAGAAAAGTTAAGCTTGCATCCTAGCGTATAATAAGCTGCCGTTTTCAGGCTTAAATCCATTCTGCTGATATTTCTGTTTTAACGTCAATATATAATCCACATTCTGAAAGGTAAAGTTCGTGAATAATGGCCATTTCGCCATAAAATACCGCTTATCTTAACTATTCAAGACAACTCAGGGTAAAATTCACCAAATAAAATTTTATGTATTTTCAAAATATTTCTCTGAACTA
>CAZIWJ010000149.1:0-8695 GCA_964542855.1 uncultured Roseivirgaceae bacterium | reverse complement strand
AAGCCGGTTGGCGACGAATCGGATTGTGCCAAAAAAGATGATACCTTGGGCAAAAGCGAATTAGACAAAGTAATGGCCAGGTTTAAGTAAGTAGTGAACCTTGCTTTCTTTTGCTCGCACAAAATAAAGTAACCAAAGAAAAGTGCGTTGCAAAAAACAAATGCTCCACCGACTTACGCTCAGGCATGCGTGAGCCGGAGTCTCCTCATGCACAGGTTTTGCATTCATTATACTTTTCGCGATTTCCCGCACACTGAATGCTAGCTGCCTGAATTCATGTTATTTTTTTTCATAAACAACCGTTTAAAAGCCTTCCTCTTGACCTTAATTAAATCAATTTCAGGAATTCGTGGAACGCTGGGAGGTAAGCCCGGTGATACACTCAGCCCCGTGGATGTGACCCTGTTCACGGCCGCTTTTGGTACCCTAATTAAAAAAAGTGGAAAGGGTAATACGGTTGTAATTGGTCGTGATGCGCGGTTATCGGGCGAACTGTTTACCAAAATCATTGCCGGCACCTTGCAGGGACTGGGAATTGATGTACTCGATGCCGGACTGGCTTCTACCCCTACCGTAGAAATGACGGTAGTGGATGAACAGGCTGCTGGAGGCATTATTCTTACCGCCAGCCATAATCCCATCGAATGGAATGCCCTAAAATTATTGAATGAAAAAGGAGAATTCATCTCAGCTTCGGAGGGACAGGAAATCCTGAAAATGGCGGAAGCACAGGATTTTCATTTCGCCGAAGTTATGAAACTGGGTAGCTACACCGTACTAAACAACCCCACGCAAAAGCACATCGACCACATCCTGAAACTGGAACACGTAGATGCTGAATTAATTGCGGGCAAAGCCTTTAATATTGTCGTCGATGGCATTAACTCAGTTGGTGGTGTAGCGGTACCGGAAATGCTGAGGCAACTGGGGGTAAAGAAAATTACGGAAATCAATTGCGAACCCACCGGGCTGTTTAAACGCGAGCCGGAACCGCTGCCGCAAAATTTAATCGGTGCGCGGGAAGCCATGCAAAAAGGGCAATACGACCTGGGCATCGTTGTAGATCCGGATGTTGACCGCCTGGTGTTCCTGCAGGAAGATGGTGAGCCTTTCGGCGAAGAATATACGCTGGTTGCCGTAGCTGATTACCTGCTGGGTAAAAACGCCGGGGGCAATACGGTTTCCAATTTATCTTCCACCCGTGCCCTGCAGGATATTACCGAACGATTTGGAGGCTCTTACGCTGCTTCTGCCGTAGGCGAGGTAAACGTAGTGGAAAAAATGAAGGCAACCAACGCCCTGATTGGAGGCGAAGGAAACGGAGGTATTATTTATCCAGCCCTGCACTACGGGCGCGATGCGCTGGCAGGCATTGCCTTATTCCTCACCCACCTGGCCCGTACCGGGCAAAAGATGTCGGAATTAAAACAGAATTACCCGCAGTACGCTATTTCCAAGAACAAGCTGGCTTTAACGCCCAACACCGATGTAGATGCTATCCTGAAGAAAATACAGGAAGTTTATAAAGATACGCCCCAGAATACTGCAGACGGGGTACGCCTGGATTTCGATAAAGAGTGGGTGCACCTGCGGAAATCCAATACTGAACCTATTATCCGGGTCATCGCCGAATCGCGTACCATGGAGAGTGCCGAGGCACTGGCCCGCCAGATTATGGATGAAATAAACACTATGCTCAGGTAATGAGCCACGAAGGTAACGGTGGCCATACCGGGTTCATATATGAATAACATCAAGGCAACCCCGTGGGCCATCAAAACTACCAGCTATACCTATACTTAGCTGGCTAGAAATGATTGGATAAACTAATGGGTAGTAGCTATTTCCAATCGTTAATCAACAGCCAGTTATTGATTTCTCTGTCTGGGCAGCCGGGAAATAAATACACACTACCAGGCAACGAAGATTGATGCAGGTACCAAAGCTGCAATTAACAACCTGAACAACCTCATAAAATAACCCTGAAACCGGGGGGGGTAGTGGACTGCTTAAAATTCTTGTTATATTTGCAAGTTAATTAATAAATCTATGAACGTATACCTCGATAACGCTGCCACTACTCCCGTTGACGATGCCGTACTGGAAGCCATGCTTCCTTACCTTAAAAACGTATACGGCAATCCTTCTTCTACTCACGCCGCCGGGCGTGAGGCCCGTTCAGCCATTGAACAATCACGCAAGAAAGTGGCCGATTTACTGGGGGTAACCCCAGCAGAAATTTGCTTCACCTCGGGTGGAACCGAAGCTGATAACACTGCTGTTAACTGCACAGTAGAAGCTTTTGGGGTAAAGCACGCCATCACCTCTCCCCTCGAGCACCATGCTGTGCTGCACCCACTCGAACACCTGGAAAAGCAGGGGCGCATTAAATTACACCGGCTGGAAACAGACAAAACCGGTTCCGTTAACCTGCAGCAACTCGAAGAACTGCTGGCCCAACATCCGGGCAGCCTGGTTTCCCTGATGCACGGGAATAACGAAATCGGAAACCTGAACAACCTGCTGCAAATCGGGGAACTATGCGCTGCGCACGAGGCATACTTTCATTCCGACACGGTGCAAACTATGGGGCATTATGCCCTAAACCTGAAAGAAACCCCGGTTCACTACGCTGTAGCTTCGGCTCACAAGTTTCATGGTCCGAAAGGAACCGGTTTCCTTTACGTGAGGAAAAATACGGCCCTGCCCCCCTTACTGCACGGTGGATCACAGGAACGCGAAAGAAGAGGGGGAACAGAAAATGTAGCCGGTATTGTAGGGTTGGCTAAGGCTTTCGAACTGGCATACACCGATCAGCACGCGCATCAGCAACGTATCCTGAACCTAAAAAAGCGAATGATCACCGGTTTGCAGGAACGCATTGAAGGCGTGGAGTTCAATGGAAACAGCATGGACCTGGAAAACAGTCTGTACACCGTTTTAAACGTTAGCTTTCCGCCGGGCGATAACAATGGTATGCTGCTGTTTTCCCTCGACCTGGCAAACGTGGCAGCCTCCGGCGGATCAGCGTGTTCCAGTGGTGCGCAGCAGGGATCACACGTTCTTAACGCCATTGGCCACAACCCCGAGCGCGGCGCAGTACGCTTTTCATTTAGCCGGTTCAACACCGAAGAAGAAGTAGATTACGTGGTAAACAAACTATCAGAAATGTACCCGGTTAAAGCACAGTAGAGACAAGCTACTGCTCACCTTCGGTACTTTTCTATAGTAAAAGGTTTGTAAGATGAGCTACTGCTCGTTGCTACTTTTATCATAAAACACAATACTACCATCCCTCTTCGCCCATAAGGGGAACAAAGCGAAAGGAACCACGGTCTTCCTTTTGCACCTCACCGTTTTTGTTTTTAGTAACCAGCATCATGTGCTGCGTTTTGTTATTACCCACCGGCACCACCAGCCGGCCATCCGGGGCGAGTTGGTCAACCAGCGATGCTGGTATATCGGGTGCCCCGGCGGTGACAATAATTTTATCGTAAGGAGCAAACTGGGGGAGGCCCTTACTTCCGTCTCCATGGAAAAAGCTGGCTTTGTAGTAACCGATCTGGCTTAACACACTTCTGGCCCTGCGGTATAGTCGCAGGTTGTATTCAATAGTGTATACTTTGGCGCCAAGTACCTGCAACACACAGCACTGATACCCCGATCCGGTACCGATTTCCAGTACTTTTTCGCCGGGTTTTACCTGTAACAACTCCGTTTGAAACGCCACGGTGTAGGGCTGGGAAATGGTTTGGCCTTCTCCAATCTGAAAAGCCTTATCCTTGTAAGCCTGCTCGGCAAAAGCACTATCGATAAACACGTGTCGGGGCACCGTTTCGATGGCGTGCAAAACGTTCTCGTCCTGGATGCCTTTCTGTTTTAGCTTCATAGCCAGTGCCCGCCGCATGCCGCGGTGCTTATAGGTATCGATGTAAGCGTTTTTAGAAAATCCCGGGTTATCCATCACTTACAAAGATAAACTATTGTAACTTAATAGCGTAACAAAACCATATTGTAACTCTATCTTTCGTTTGCAAAAGCATATTTAACCCACTAAACAACATGATTGCTACCGAGATGATTGCACAATTGCGCGAAGTTCCGGCCCTGGAAGAAGTGCCGCAAGAACAGCTCCAATGGCTGGTTCACCACTCGCGTACTTTTAGCCTGTTGCCCGGTGAATTGTTAACCCGACCAGATGAAGATACTGATGAAATGTTCATCATTATTTCCGGTGAAATGAGTATCAAGCTGGAACAAAGTGGTCAGTTCCGCGAAATAGGTAAACTAGCTGCCGGAGAAATTACCGGGGTGTTGCCTTATTCCCGCACGGTTCGGAGCAAAGCCTACCTGGAAGTAACCCAAACGGCAACTTTGCTAAGCCTGCATCGCGACTTCTTCCGGAAAATGATTATCGAGTGCCACGAACTGGTCCAGGCGCTGGTATCAGTCATGACTACCCCCACCCGCACCTTTACCCGCCTGGAGCAGACGAACAAGAAAATGCTGGCACTGGGAAAACTACCGGCCGGGCTGGTGCACGAACTGAACAACCCCTCTTCGGCGGTGGTGCGTGCCGCGCAGGAATTGAAAAAGCTGCTGCACAATACCCCCGATAAATTTAAGTCAGTGCTTTCCATTAAGGCTACCGATGAACAGGTAAACCGCGTGAGTACCATCCTGTTCCGCCAGCTGGCAGCACCTAAAGAGGAAATGTCGCAGATGGACCGGAACATACTGGAAGATGATATTGTAGACTGGCTGGAAGAAAATGAAATTACCGAACCCTACCGGCTGGCCGATGTATTCATGGAATACGGCTTGAACGTAGACGACCTGGAAGATATTTATGGTATACTAGACGGGCAGCACCTGAAGCCGGTATTGAACTGGGTAGCAAATGTTCTGGAATCGGAACGATTAATCACTGAAATTCAGGAAGCTTCCGGACGCATGTTGGCCCTGGTTGGTTCAGTGAAAGAGTATAGCCACATGGATCGGGGAGCAGATAAAGAGGTAATAGATATTCGCCCGGGTATCGATAGCACCCTCAACATGCTGAACCATAAGCTGAATAAAAAGAACGTGCAGGTGCATAAAGAATGGAGCGACCAGTTACCGGCTATTGAGGCTATTCCCAGTGAACTGAACCAGGTATGGACCAACCTGCTTAATAATGCCATCGACGCGGTAGAGCACGGAGGTAATATTACGCTGAAAGGGCGGGGAGAGCGTGGTTTCCTGAAAGTGGACGTGATAGACGATGGAAAAGGAATTGGGGAATCAGCGATCAACAACGTATTCGATCCTTTCTTTACCACCAAGAATATTGGAGAAGGCACCGGCCTGGGGTTAGATATCGCCAAAAAGATAATAGACCAACACAACGGCAGCATCCGGGTACAGTCTGTACCGGGCAAAACCGACTTTGAAGTCTGCCTGCCGGCAAAAGAGTAGGTTATACCATAAAGTTAAAAATATTTCGCTGGCGCGAAGTTAAACTTGTTAGCCTTCAGTACAGAGAAACAGTTTTTAACTTACGAAGGGTAAAGAAGAACTCGTTGATTTGCGGTAAGGCAAGCGAAGCATAAACAGTGCAGGGGTGTATTTTCCTGTTTTCCGGACTGCTTCGGTTGCCTTAACCCCTCCGCTATGTGTGTTAGCAGTAGAAACTAAAAATCTGCGCCAGCATTTTAATGGTAGCGTTACCCCGGTTTAGGGCTCATTAGCTGTAAAGGCGTATGATATTAAGTTTGCGCCCATCTTCAGGGCTTTTTGCCGAACCGCCTCGGGGTCGTTGTGCACCCGCGGATCTTCCCAGCCGTTGCCCAGGTCTGACTCGTACGAATAAAAACACACCAGCCGCCCTTCATAAATTAGCCCGAAACCCTGGGCGGGCTTACCGTCGTGCTCGTGAATTTTAGGCAGGCCTTTAGGAAAGTCGTACTTCTGGCGGTATACCGGGTGGTCGGGTGGAAGTAATACAAAATCCAGTTCAGGAAAAACCTTTTTCATCTCCAGGCGCACAAACTGATCGAGCCCGTAGTTGTCATCAATGTGCAAAAACCCACCGGAAATCAGGTAATTACGCAGGTTTTGCGCTTCTGCGTCGTTAAAAACCACATTACCATGCCCGGTCATGTAAACGTAAGGGTAAAGGTATAGTTCAGGGCTGCCGACTTCTACCACATCCTCTTCCGGGTAAATGCTGGTATTGAGAATATCATTACAAAACTCAATTAAGTTGGGTAGCGCTGTTTTGTTCGCGTACCAGTCGCCTCCACCGTTATATTTCAGTTTAGCCAGCTTCAGTTCACTTTGAGCAAATGCCGAAGTAAGGAACAAGCTGAAAATCAGTATTAATACGTTTTTTTTCATATGCATTTTATTCGCACAACAGCCTGCGGGCTGTCTTTACTCAAACAACCCTTCCAGTTGCGATAAAGTTAATTCCCGGAAGTCGTTGATAATTAAATTTACAGCTGTTTCTTCCAGTTCACTTCGGGTGTGGGTAGTTGCTACGGCCACCACTTTCATCCCGGCATTTTTACCCGCTTCAATGCCCAGCAGCGCATCTTCAAAAACCACACACTGTTCATCAGGAACACCCAGTGCCCGGGCCCCGAGCTGATATACTTCCGGATCTGGTTTTCCCCTGGTAACGGCCTTATCGTCGATTATTGTTTCGAAGTACGACCGTATCCCCGTATTATCCATAATCAGGTCAACATTTTCGGGTGGAGCCGAGGTACCCACTGCACAGGGAACGCCTTTCTCTTTTAAATGATTCAGGAAATCTACCAGTCCGGGGGTAGGGGCAACATGTGGGCGATACAGCTCCCGGTAGGCTTCCTCCTTTTCACTACCAAACCGGGTTACATCTTCGTCGGTAATCGATTCGCCGAAAAGGTTTTTCAGTACTACGGGCATAATGCGCCCGTTCACTTTGGCCTTGTAGTCTTTTTCCGACATGGCAATGCCGTACTTATTAAAAAAAGCAATCCAGGATTCCAGGTGATAGCGGTGGTTATCGATAATTACGCCGTCCATATCGAACAGGCAGGCAATGTTTTTCATGGCGGTTAAAATTTTGTTCGGTCAGGATTTTCAGCTACGAACGCTTTCCAGCTCCCGGCGCGTTGCTGTACGCGGCCTTCCTGGTAATAATGGCATAAGCCTACGGCCAGTGCGTCGGACGCATCGAGCAAACTTTCTTCTTCCAGGTGGTCGGGAAATACCACCAGGTTCTTCAGCATCCGGGCTACCTGTTCCTTAGAGGCGTTCCCGTTACCGGTTACTGATTGCTTTACCTTTTTGGGAGCGTATTCGGTAATCGGGATTTCCCGGGCCAGGCCGGCTGCCATGGCTACTCCCTGTGCACGGCCCAGCTTCAGCATGGCCTGCACGTTTTTCCCGTAGAAAGGGGCTTCCAGGGCCATCTCATCCGGATGGTGCTGATCGATGATCCCCTGTACCCGTTCAAATATTTTCTTCAGCTTTAGCGCGTGCTCCCTGTATTTCTTCAGGTGAAATACGCCGTACTCAATTAAAACCAGCCGACGGGTTTCCACCTGGATCAGGCCGTAGCCCATAACCTGTGTACCGGGATCAATACCCAGAATAATACGTTCCCCACGCTCTGGTGTTTGCTTCATATTTGCAATATACGCAATATTGCGAGGCTGTAAACTCTAAGCCTGTGCCAATATTTGTTTCCGCTTTTGTTATCCTCAACGGTGTTTATTGCTTTTTCCTGCTCTACGTGTTGTACCACTGGAACCGGATTAAGCCCGTAACGGCAGTATTGCCGGCTGAGCAGGAAGAGCCGATTGCCTTATCGGTTATTATTCCAGTTAGAAACGAAGCCGGGCGCATAGAATTGCTGCTGCAAGACCTCGATATGCAGTACACCGGAAATTATACTTTTGAAGTGTGGGTGGTCGATGACGAATCGACCGATGAAACCCGTAAAATGGTAAAAGGGTTCATCAGTAAAGTATCTTATCCGCTTCACCTGTTGCAAGCCGTACAGCAACCCGGGTTATCTCCCAAGAAGCAGGCCCTGGCCCAGGGTATTGCCAGGGCCAGGGGTGAAATTATTATTACTACCGATGGCGATTGCCGGGTGGGTAAGACATGGCTCTCCGGGTTTGCCCGCAGTTTTCAGAACCCCCAAACTCATTTTGCTTTCGGGCCGGTGAGCTTTTACTGCGAAAGCACTCTTTTCGAGCACATGCAAACGGTAGAGTTTGCCAGCCTGATCGGGGTGGGAGGGGCTTCCCTCCGGGCCGGTCATCCGAACATGTGTAACGGGGCCAATTTAGCCTTTCGCAGGTTGCTATTCTATGAACTGGGTGGGTACAACGATAACCTGCACATTCCATCGGGCGACGATGAATTCCTGATGAAAAAGGCATTCGCCAGGTATCCGAAAGGGATAACCTTTCTGAAAGGTGCTGAGCACACCGTGTATACGCTGGCTAAGCAGCGAATCAGTGAATTTTATCACCAGCGCAGGCGGTGGGCGGGCAAATGGAAGCTGCATAAAGACTGGCGGGTGGCCCTGCTTGCCCTGGCCGTATTTAGCTATCATGCCATGCTCCTGGTAACGGTAGGGCTTACCCTGTTTGGCAGGTTTTCGTGGATGGTACTTATTGGGGTGCTGGGCATTAAAATATTCCTGGAAGCACTCTTG
>CAZIWJ010000148.1:0-8765 GCA_964542855.1 uncultured Roseivirgaceae bacterium | reverse complement strand
CCCTTTCAGTGATTTTTTCAGGTGCTTCGAGCACTTGCTTGTACGAACCAGCTTCTCCAATCTGGGCAATAATGCCCTGTCCTACCCGGGCTTTGATGGTATCTTCACCGGCGCCACCAACCAGTTGCTTGATGTTGGTACGAACCGTAATCCGGGCTTCGGCAATCATTTGTATGCCATCTGTTGTAACCCCGGTAATGCGGGGTACAATAATCATGTAAGGGGTAACCGAAATCTGAACGGCATTTAATACATCCCTTCCGGCCAGGTCAATGGCCGTTGCCTGCTTAAAGGAAAGATCGAGGTTGGCTTTATCGGCAACAATGAGGGCTTTCACCACATTAATGAGGTTTCCACTTGCCAGGTAATGGGTTTCCAACATTTGAGATGTGATGTTGGGTAACCCCCCCTTGGTAACCAGGATTAACGACCGAACAATGACTTTCGGGGGTACTTTGCGAACGCGCATAAAGGCTAGTTCCAGTAAGCCTACTTTAACACCGGAAAATACAGCAGTTATCCAGAGCGGAATGGGTATGATGTAAAAAAAGACAAATAAAAAAACCGGGCCAAGGCCCAGGAAGGTGATGAGTTCGAAAGGCATACTGAAAGGTAGTTAATACCAGTTAAAGTGCAAACAAAAAGTTAAGCAGCATTTTGTTGTTGTGCTAATTTATTGAACTCTTCGATCGTAAGATTATCTCGAATTAGCTGCCTGAGCTAATCGGGAGAAAAAGACTGTACGTTAGAGGCAAATTCAGGTACAAAGTATCTGCAACCCAATGGAACATAATTACAATAATGGTAACTACTGTAAATATAGAATGCCCAGGAAATCAAAAATGCTGCAACTAATTTTTTTACAGTTAACTTACGTTTTAGGTACCCTACTTAACCTTTGAAAAATAAATATAGCAATGTGGAATTTATTCTTTCTGGTTATTAAGTTTAAGTAGGGTAAAAGCTCAACGGTACCGGCAATGAGAATAAAATCTTTAAATTTCTTTCTAATATTTATTTTTTTATTCACCTACCAACCTTTTGCAGTCCCAAATCCCTGGAATAATATCGACAGCCTTAAGCGGGTACTGGAAAGAAACAACCTTTCCGGTAAAGAGCTTATTGATACCCGCAACCTGCTGGCCTGGGGATACTTAAAAGAAAAACCCGATACCTCCCTTTTACTTAGTCAGCAACTGGCTGAAGAAGCTAATGATCTTAATTACAATCAGGGGCTGGGCGATGCCTGGGTGAATATCGGGAGATATCATAAAAACAGGGGGGCGCTGCCCAAAGCCATGGAAGCTCTTTTAAAAGCGCTCAAATTTTATGAACAGGCGGGTAATCAATTGCAGGTAGCTTATACTTATACAGATATAGCTGCCGTGCATTATCGGAATAAAAACATAGACCAGTGCCTGTTTAACCAGGAAAAGGCACTAAAGGCCTTTAAAAAAGCAAACGATAAACAAGGTATTGCTTATGCTTATACTAACCTGGCTAATGTATATTATGCCCGCGGCAACGACAGCCTGGTAGTAAAGTACGATTCATTATCGCTGGTAATTAAGAAAGAAATCGGTAATGTTGAAGATATTGCATCTTCTTTAACAAACATTGGTATTTACTGGTCTGATAAAAACCCCGCCAGGGCAATAAGCTACCTGGAAGAAGGGCTGGTATATTGTAAATCAGGTAATTACTACGAAGGCACTATGCGCTGTTACCAGAACCTGGGCAAGCTGAGCACCACCAACGGTAACTATGTTCAGGCAAACGCTTACCTGGACAGTGCCATTGAATTAGGTGAAAAGTACAATATGGGACTGATCAGGGTTTCCCTGATCCAGAGTAAAATCAATATCCTGGAAGAACAGCAACGCTTTCAGTCAGCTAACAAGCTATACCGAACCATGGTCGAGCTTAAAGATAGCTTGCTGAACGCGGAAAATTCCCGCCAAATTGCTGAAATGCAAACCCTTTTTGAAACGGAGAAAAAGCAGCAACAAATTGAAGCGCTGGAACTTAAAAATCAGAATGAAGCGCTTAGGCGAAAGATTTACGGAATTGCCCTGATCCTTTTGGTAACCATTGGTGCCATGCTGGCGGGCTGGATGCGTTACCGCAATAAAAAACAGGAAGAGCAGCGTTTACAGGAAAAAAAGCTGGCAGATGAGAAATTAAAACGGGCAATGGATCAGCTGGAATCGTACACCACACAACTAATTGAGCGAACTCATCGGGAAGCCCGTTTACAGGAAGATTTGGAAAGGTTGAAAGGTAAGTTGGAAAATCAGTCGCCAAATCCTGTTGGTAACATTGAAAACCTCATGGAATCGACTCTCCTCACCGACGATGAATGGCACTCGTTTAAGAGGTTGTTTCAGCAGGTTTACCCCGGGTTCTTTGTTTCGCTTCGCCAGAACTACCCGGACCTCACTGCTACGGAAGAACGTTTACTGGCGTTAACCCGGTTGAGTTTGCAAAACCGGGAAGTTGCCCGTATGCTTGGAATTAGTGTTGATAGTGTGAAAAAGTCTAAATACCGCCTGAGAAAGAAATTGCACATGAATACCGACCAATTGCAGGAAATGGTGGAAGAATTGTAATGTTTAAAGAAGCCTGCTCATTGTCTACCCGGCTGTCATCCCCGTACGGCCTGTTGATTCAAAAAAAAGATTTTGTCCATCTTTTTGTCCACCCCTGACTTTCGTTTCTATCTTACGATAGATGTAAATAGAGGATTACTGCCTGGCTTGAGCCGGTTAGCAATCAAAAACTATTGTTATGAGAAGCACAACAACCATCGGATTCGTACTCAGCCTGTTATTAACTAATGCCTGCAATACCCAGGTAGAAAACAATGTACCTGAAGGAGTTAAATTACCGGCTGGTTTAATTTCAGTAAAATCTAATATCCATTACGGCATTCATCCAAACCAGCAACTGGATTTATACCTACCAGAAAATAGCCAGCGTAATCCGCTGGTCCTCATTACCCCTTCACCAGGCAAGAGCAAGGAAAGCTGCCAGCAGGTTTGCGAAGAGCTGGCAAACCGGGGAATTGCTGCGGCTGCGGTGAATTGCCTGTCTTATGATATGTTACCAGAGGAAGTTAATGCAAATACTTACAGGCTGGTTCATGGCATGGCCAACCTGAAAGCTGCTACCAGGTATTTTAAGCGTTACCAGGGTCGCTTTAATATTGATACTACTACTATTTACCTGAGTGGTGTAAAGCAGGGCGCTACCATCGCCAGTAAAACGGCCCTGTTAACCAACATTGATCAAATAAAACAGTGGGGAGGCAATGAAATGGTTGCCCTCGTTAATTTATACGGGGGTATCGATGGGAACCGGGGTAACCCCGGCTATTCTTCCCGGGTCAACGGCTTTCTACCGCTTGAACAATTGCAAGACTACCAAAACGGCAAGGTAGATAAAACTAACCCCATCTATCCCGAATTTCTTACAGCTGAATCCGTTGCAGAATTTCCTGAAAACGCTTTTTTAAAATAAATCAGCTACCTCCCGGGCGCTGCACACGGCCCCGTTCATATAACCGGCAAAAGCGGAAGCCGTTTCCGATCCGGCAACCATTAAACGACCTTTATACCAGGTATTCCGGTAAATGGAATGCCCGTTATGCTGGTGAGCTGATACGGGTACAGGGTAGGGCAGGGTGGTATAAGCGTCGGTCGACCAGTCTTTTTCCAGGTACTTAACGGGTTGCCGGGAAGCACCGGGAAAAATTCGTTCCACCTGCTCAATAGCCAGCGAGCTTCGCTCTTCGCGTTTCAGCCGGGCAAAATCCGGGTGAATAAATCCCTTCAGTATCCAGGCATTTTCCTCTGGTAGGCTGTGGTCATGCAGTTCCATCAACGGACCCTGCTGGCTGAATAAGGTTCCCGTTTCTGCTGTTCTCCAAAAGCCTTCGGAAGTTGTAACAGCTGCCTTAATCGATTCACCCATCCAGGTGTGGGTAGCCGCTGCTATGTTTGTTAGGTCATCGGGGAGCGAGGGTATGCATTTAATCGTTTTAATCAGCAAAGCGGGAGGGAGGGTGGAAATTACTTTTTCGGCTGTGTAAACCCCTTTGCTGCTTTCTACCCGGATCAGTTGTTCACGGGTGAAATCAAGCAACTGAACCGGCTCATCCAGTCGGATTGTACTGGTTGTTAAATGCTGTTCAAGTGCCTGAATAATATGAGCTGACCCGCCGGTTAACTTGTAAGTGGGTTCCTGGGGCCGGGACAGGGGTTCCTGATGTATTCCCTGGTATAAATCATAATACACCTGTTTTCCCAAATACTGGCGATAATAAGTAACATTTAGTTCGGAAATTAACTTCATCAGGTGCGTATGTTTATCGGCAAACCAGGCAGCGCCAGTATCCAGCCGGCCCCTGCCAAACGGCACCGTTTCTATTCTTCCTCCTGTTCTATTCCTGCCTTCAACGATAAGTGGGCTGTACCCTTTTTGCTCCAGGTAAAAGGCTGTAGCCAGCCCGGTTAAACCGGCACCGATAATAATGACTTTGTAATGTAGGGGCTCTTTGTTTTCCATCTGCTGAATAACCAATAAACCGGTTCAATTCATTCGTTTATTTTTAAAAATTAATTCATCGTATTAATCGATTCACCTTCCAGGGTAAACAATTGTCCCATCATCAGGGCGGTTGCACAGGCATGCACGGGCAGTACGCCAAGTACATCACCTACCTTAACCTGCTGCATCACGGAATCGGGCAGCGTTAGTATACCATGCTCCTGCGAAACTTTACTAACATAGCCTCCCGGTACGGGTAATTTCCAGCCCGATTCGGTCAGCAACACTATCTTGCCGTAGTGAATCGTTCCATCTTCATCCTTAAGGCTATCTTTTCCGAGGTGGGCCCAGCCGGAGTGGGTAACCACTTCGCCGCGATCCGGGTGCACTTCTAGTACCGGTACCGCCAGGCAGAGGGCTATTTGTTTTGTTGTATTGGAACCTACGCTGTGCTGCTTCAGGTCGTAGTATACAAAATTTCCCGGCCTGATATTATCTACGTCGGTAAAATCATTAATTATGCTGCAGGAAGGCGTATCGCCTAAAGATAACTTTAAGTTGGGATATTGAGGTTCGAAAGTTTCCTTAAGCGTATTTAACCTGGTTACGGTTTGTCGGTAAAGCTGTTTTATTTCCTCTTTCGTTTGCCCATCATAAGTATGACCGGCATGGGTGTAAAAACCTTCAAAATTAAGCTGCGAACCTACGGAGGCATCTAGAATGGAATGAATAGCCGCTGTTTTATCTGCAGGCACTCCCGAACGATGGTAGCCCGCGTCTATTTCAATGGAAAAGCGTACCGGCCGGGTGAGCTTTTTTTTCAGCAACATTACGGTTTCCTTACTGGTAATGAACAGGTGAAGGTTAACCCGGGCAGCCAGTGCATTTATTTCTTCAACTTCCCTTACGTTCACCGGCATGGCAACGGTTATATCCTTCCAGCCCCCATTGGCAAAGTAACGGGCCATTTTTACTGAAGTAACAGTAATGGCTTCCACACCAACCTCGCGAAACCATTCGCCAACCTGTAAAGATTGATGGGTTTTAAAATGAGGAACCAGCGCTATGCCACTTTTACGGGCTTTCTCAGCCATTTTTCGGATATTATCCCGGCACTTTTGTTTATCCAGTAGCAGGGTAGGGGTGGTAACAGGTTTCATGGGCACTGATTTCTTTAAGGCAGTAAGATGCAACAGATCAACTTTTACACTTCCACTGCTAAAGCAGGTGGGACAGGAATTCATCCATTAGCTTAAATTATTACTTTATTAACCAAAAATTAGCCTGAAGAATAAAAAAAACGGACTAAACCCGTTAGCAGTCAAAATTTAAAATTTCCAATTTTCTTAAGCCAATTTTTTAACCTTAATAAAAAGGATTGTAGCTTAATGGCGGTATTTGATATTCGTATATTTAAAGTCATTATGGCTAATTCTAACATACTTGCCCTCGACGTGGGAGGGTCAAACATTAAAGCGGCGGTGCTGGATCCGGCTGGCGAAGTGGTGCAGGATTACATCAAGGAGAAAACCCCCGAAAAGGCTTCTCCAGAAAATATTATGGAATCGGTCGACCGGCTGGTAACTCACTTTGTAGATTATGAAAGGGTATCTGTTGGTTTCCCGGGGGTAATTAAGCACGGCAGGGTTTTTTCCGCTCCAAACCTGGGAAACAAACACTGGCATAGTGTTCCCTTTGCCGAAATGCTTAGTAACCATTTAAGTAAACCGGTAAAAATTGCGAATGATGCCGACGTACATGCTTTGGGAGTAGCAAAAGGAAAAGGCTTTGAGATGGTGATTACTCTCGGTACTGGCTTTGGAACAGCTTTTCTCGATAATGGCAGGTTACTTCCCCACATCGAACTGGCCCATCATCCGCTGAAGAAAGGGAAAGACTACGACGAGTATCTTGGCAAAAAAGAGTTGAAAAGGATAGGGGAGAAAAAATGGAACAAGCGCCTGAAGTGGGTGCTGGAAATGCTGGAAGATATTTTTAACTGCGACACCCTTTACATCGGAGGCGGAAGTGCCGACAAAATTACCTTCCCCCTGGGTGAAAATGTACGCATTTTCTCAAACCGGGAAGGCATCAGGGGAGGTGCTTTATTGTGGCAACAGGAAAAGCTGGTTGAAGTGTATTAAAACGGATAAAAAAAGAGTAAAAAAAATTCTCTTTTGTTAGTAACTCTGTGTCTAATTTAGAGTAAAGATATTCATCATTTACTGGTTAGGCACAGGGTTATTTTTTTGCCCTGTTCTGAGCCGGGAACGATAATTGTAACCTTACTTTTTACCTGTTTTTAACCAAACCCCAATGTTTAATGGCCTGAAAGCTTAATTAAAATGAGTCTGCACACACAAGAAATCTTACAAAGTGAAAGTAATAAACGTCTTTACTTTGTGCTCAAACTAATCCTGCTCACCGGGTTAATTATCATCTACGCCCGAATTGAGAGTGTAATTACTTTTATATCCGGCATTAGTCCGGATATTGCCAGTCCGATGCTGCACGTGTTTCGGGCGTTTTTTTTCGCCCTGTCGGCAAACATCTTAATCTCACTTACCCGGCTGGTATCCATTGCCATTTATATCAGGCAAAGAAATGCCCGCTCACGCGAGCGAAATGTAGTACTGGCCGTTAACCGTATTGCTTTTTTACTTAACGTGTTAAGTGTTATTATAGCAGGCTTTTTATTGTTTGGCTTAAGCTGGGATAATTTCTTCGGCACGTTCAGCCTGGTAGCAGTTGCCACGGCTATTCTTATTAAAGAATACATTAACAACACGTTCAACGGGCTCATCAACATGATTTCCGAGCGTATTGCCCTGGGCGACTGGGTGAAGATCGGAAACCTGGAAGGCATTGTTACTGACATAACCCTCAGCAATGTATACCTTAAAGATGAAGAAGGCCACAATATTTCAATTCCCAACAATAACGTATTTGTTTCTGACATTGTAGACTACAACCGGGAAAGTACCGCTTTGCTGGAAGTTTCGTTTGAGGCCAGGCCAGAGGCTGTTAGCGACCTGGATTACATCCGAACCATAATTATTAACAAATTAAAGCCTTTTGAATATTGTATTATGATCGATGATACCCAGCTTTTCTTAAAAGAGGTAGAAATAGATAAAGTTAAAATGGTGTGCCGCATCCGGATTATGCTGGAAGCTTACCCGTTTAAAAAGGAAATCAGGCATACTGTGCTGCACAGCTTTTTCGAGTTTCAGCAAACTTTACACCCCGGCGTAAGCGCTTAATAAAATTCGCAGTCCTAAGGATAAAGTTTTAACAAGCTATAACCTCTTACTGAACCATCGCTCCATAATTGTAATACTTTATAAGGGATTTATTATTTAAAAATATCAATATGAAAAAGTTAGTCTTTCTTATTACCCTGTTGGTTTATTCCCTGGGTAGCCATGCTCAATGGTTATCGCTGAACAATGATTTTACGCCTTCCCCGGCTGCTCATTCACCATCCGAAATGGAACAAAATTTTTCTGCCGAAGCTAAAAACTACAACTGGGGCGTTGGACTACGACTGGGTGATCCGTTCGGTGTAAGTGTTAAGCGGTTCTGGAAAAAAAATACTGCCCTGGAGTTTAATTTTGGTCAAACCGGTTGGGGCTACAATGCTAATAACCGTTTCAACGAGTTTAACGGGTTCAACAACTACCGCTACATCGATAGCCGGGGTTCGTACGCATTAAGTTTCCAGGCCCACTACCTGATGTATACCCCGTTCAGGGATCGCGATCTGAGAGGGCTTTCCTGGTACTGGGGGTTTGGCGCTCAGGTTATTTCTTACTCGGTAGACTACCTCTATGAATACACCGTTATTACCCGGAACGGAAACCGAAGAACTGAAACCCGATGGGAACGGGGGGTGGATGTAGACCTGGGGGGTGATGCCGTACTCGGATTGGAATACCCGTTCCCAGGTACTGATTTTGCCGTATTCGGCGACGTGATGCTATACCTTGAAATCCTGGATACGCCTTTCTTTGCCCGGGCCCAGGGAGGAATTGGCGTTCGGTATAATTTCTAGCAGGCTTCACTTAAAACCACAGGCGAATGCTCAGGTTCGGGGTAATTCCGAGGTATTTATTTTCCTCCACCACCAGGATAATATTGCCGTCTTCGTTTTCCTCAACGCTATAGGTCCGCCCGAAAACGTTGTCGGTATTTAGTACATTGAGTAGGGATAAACC
>CAZIWJ010000147.1:0-8780 GCA_964542855.1 uncultured Roseivirgaceae bacterium | reverse complement strand
TCGTACAAATTACTTTTCAGGCTTTTAAAGCTCTTTTTCAACATTTCCTGCAGGGAATTGTTAACCTCATCGTAAAGTTTAACTATCATAGTATTGAAATCACTACTTTTTTCGCTGGGCCTGCTGCTATCTTCCTCATCTTTCCTCCCCCTGTACGCCCAGCAAACGCTGAAAGGAGCGGTTACCGACGCCGACGACGGAAGCCCTATGCCCGGGGTTAATATTTTGTTAAAAGGAACCGGTACCGGAACCATCACCAATGTTGAAGGCAATTACACCCTGCAGGTGCCTCAGGACGAAGGAATACTTGTTTTCTCGTTCATTGGTTTTCGTACCCGGGAAGTTCCTTTTCAGGGCAGTTCTACTATCGATGTTGCTCTTGAAATTAAACAGCTACAGGAAGTGGTGGTAACCGGGTATGCCACCCAACAGAAAAAAGATGTTACGGGGGCTATTTCTTCTATCGAACCGAAAAGTTTTAAAGAGATCAACATCCAGGGGGTAGACCAGGCCCTGCAGGGGCAGGCCCCCGGGGTGATGGTTACCAAATCGTCGGGTACACCCGGCGGGGGAATCATGGTACGCATCCGGGGCAATTCATCTATTGACGGTTCCAACACGCCTTTGTATATCATCGACGGGGTTCCGGTTAGTAGCGGCTCACTTACCGGCCGCAGTTTTGGTGGGCAGAGCGACAACCAGCTGGCCCTGCTTAACCCCAACGACATTGAGTCGATCCAGATCCTGAAAGATGCCCACGCTAAAGCTATTTACGGGGCCCGTGGGGCTAACGGGGTGGTGGTGATTACAACAAAGAGAGGGGAAAGCGAACGCACTTCTTTCAACATCAACGTGCAACGAGGGGTTTCCCAGATGGGCAACAAGCTAGATTTGCTCAACTCCTCCGAGCTGCTGGAATTACATCGCGAAGCCCTGCGAAACGCAGAACAAAACCCCGATAATGCCGGGCTACCAGGTATTACCGATGCCATTGATACCGACTGGGTGGATGAAATTACCCGTTTGGGTATTTTGCAGGAATACCAGCTTAGCCTAACCGGCGGAAGCGACAATACCCGCTTTTACCTCAGCGGCTCTTACCGCGACGAGGAGGGCGTGCAACTGGGCAGCCGCTTTCAGCGCTACTCAGCCACGTTAAATGTTGAGCACGATATTAATGAAGACCTGAACATCGGGCTGAACCTGATCCTCTCCCGGGGTAGAAACAACCTGGTAAAGGGCGATAACTTCCTCGACGGGGTGTACTCCGGTGCCCTGAAAAGCCTGCCCTACTACCAGCCTTACCAGGAAGACGGCTCATTCTATGCCCCGGGCGACGTAGGATACGCTAGTTTTCCAAACTTTAACCCGGTGGGCCAGGCGCTTATTCCTCGTTTTTTAACCCTGTCGGGAAAAGTAGTGGGCGGAATCTTTGCTGATTACACCGTTATTCCGGGCCTGAACGTTCGTTCTAAAGTTAGCCTGAACTACACTACTGTTATTGAAGACCAGTACGAGTCTACCGAAACGGCTATCGGTGGTTTCCTGTTCGACGACGGCCTGGGAGTTTATTCAACCTCTGAAGCGGCAACCATTAATATTACCAATACCGCTACTTATTCCTTCAGCTTCCTGGAAAACCATCATGTAAATGCTTTACTGGGTAATGAAATTGTGCAGAATCAGAGTCGCTCGTCCAACGTTCAGGGTTTTGGATTTCCCAGCGATGATTTTTCATACCTGACTTCTGCCGGGGTGATATTCAGTGGAAGCTCTTTCTTTATTGAAAGCGGACTGGTATCGTATTTTACGGGGGTTAATTACGATTTTAAAGGCAAGTACCTGGCTGGTGTAAACTTACGGTACGACGGTTCTTCCCGGTTCGGGGAAAACCAACAGTACGGCCTGTTCCCCTCCCTGTCGCTGGGATGGCGGGTTTCCGATGAGGCTTTCTTCCCTACCAACCTTAATATTGACGATTTAAAACTCCGCGCCAGCTACGGCCTGGTGGGCAACCAGGGCATTCCCAACTTTGCTTTCCTGGGTACCTGGGGGGCTTCTACTGCTTACAACCTGGTGCCGGCTATTGTTCCGTTTACGCTTTCCAACCCGAACCTGCAGTGGGAAGAAACGGCCGAACTGAACCTGGGGCTGGACTTTTCCATTCTGCAGGGGCGTTTTCAGGGTACGCTCGATGTTTATAATAACGTAACCACCGACCTTTTCCTCAGCGAACAGCTTCCGCTAACTACAGGCTTTAGTTCCGTAGAGGGTAATTCGGGTGAAGTAACTAACCGGGGAATAGAATTTGCACTGAACTCGGTGAACATTGACGGGCCGGTAACCTGGCGAACCAATTTTAATATCTCTGCCAACCGCAATGAAGTAGTGAGCCTGGCCGCTGAAGAGCCCCAGTTTTCCGGCTACAATACCTTTACCAACCGAACCCACGCCATTCGCCCCGGACAGCCGCTGGGCACCTTCTGGGGGCTGGAATTCCTGGGGGTAGACCCGGCTACCGGCGATGCCATTTACCAGGATTTAAATAACGACGGGCAAATTACGGCCGACGACGGGCAGGTAATCGGGAACGCCCAGCCCGATTTCGTTGGGGGGATTACCAATACTTTTTCCTGGAATGGTTTTGAAGTCAGTGCCTTTTTTCAGTATTCGATTGGCAATGAAATGATTAATTTTACGAACCAGGGCATGCTCAATGCCGGCGAAAGCCTGGACGATAACCAGGTTAGCCGGGCCCTGGACCGCTGGCAGGAACCGGGCGATATTACCGATGTGCCCCGTTACGAGCAGGGCAATACATTTAATAATTATTTCAGCTCGCGCCTGGTGGAGGATGCTTCTTACGTACGGCTGAAAAACCTGAGCCTGGGTTATAACCTGCCCCGGGAAATCCTGGACATCATTAAGTTTCAACGGTTAAAAGTGTTCCTGTCGGCAACCAACCTGCTAACATTCACCAATTATTCCGGGGCTGACCCGGAAGTGAATACCCTCGACGGATCAACCACCGCGCAGGGTATGGATTTTTACACCTTTCCACAGGTGCGAACTGTTTCTGTTGGCCTAAACGCTGATTTTTAGTCTATGCGCTATTCATACATCATACTCATTCTCCTGTTCTTTTCGGCCTGCGATGGCATTCTTTCCCCTCAACCGGTAGACCGGATTACTAACGACCAGGTACTCGACGAGCCGGGTTCGGCCCGTGCCGTGGTATCGGGAATTTACCGCAGCTTTGCCAACCTGGCCGCCCCCAGGGTGGTGGCCGGCGACCTGACAGCCGACCTCCTTACGGCCAACGGCACGTTTACCCAGTACATTGAAATTGGAAATAAAACCATCTCTGCATCTAACGGGGCTGCAACTGCCATGTGGAATGTAATTTACGACCTGGTATTCAAAGTAAACTTCCTGTTCGAAGGCATCGACGACATTCAGGGGCTGGTGGCCTCAGAACGCGACGAAATCCTGGCCGAAGCCCGCTTTCTACGTGCTTACGCTTATTTTACGGGCGCTTACACTTACGGCGGTATGCCCATTGTAGAAACCACCGACATTGCTACGAACAGCAGCATTGGCCGCAGTAGCCGGGAAGAGTTGCTTGCTTACATTGAAAGTGAATTGCTGCTGTGCCTCGACCTGCTGCCGGAAGAACCTTTTAACAGTGGCTTTGCCAGTAACGGAGCCGTAAAAGCCCTGCTGGCCCGGTACTACCTGTACGTGGAAAATTACGAAGAAGCCGAACGCCTGGCTACGGAAGTAATTGATGCCAACGGAACATTTGAATACACGCTAGAGCAAAATTACCTCGACGCCGTAAGCGATTTCAGCCAGGAATCGATCCTGGAAGTGGTGTACAGTGCCAACGACAATCCCGGTACCTCTACCAACTTCAGCCTGTGGAACCTGTTCGAGGAACGGCGCGAAATTATTCCTTCCGGTGTAGTGGTTTCTGCCCTGCAGAACAATGGAGGGGAGCGTTTGGGCGTTATTACTTTCGATGCCAATAACGTGGGGCCCCGCGATAACGGGTACACCATTACCCGGTACGGGCAGTTCGATAATGTTCCCGTTTTCCGGCTGGCAGAAATGTACCTGATCCGCTCCGAAGCCCGCACCCGGCTGGGCCGGGTAACAGGAGTTACCGGTGGCCTGGACGACCTGAATACAATCAGGGTCCGATCGGACCAGGCCCCGCTGGATATTAACTCGGCCAGTGAACTGCTTTCGGCCATTGAAGAAGAACGCCTGGTTGAATTTGCTTTTGAAGGGCATCGTTGGTACGATATTAAACGCACGGGTAAGGCAGCTACCATCATGAACGCCTTCACCCCGAACTGGTCGGAAACCGATAACCTGTGGCCTATACCTTTACGAGAGATCACCAATAACCCGTCATTAAGAAATGCTCAGAATCCCGGATATTAACTGGCAACCCCTACTAATAGGAATTACTGCCACCCTTTGGTTTTCCTGTGAAGAGGAACAGCGCCTAACGTTTAGCGGCAGAGATTATGTGCGCTTTACCGAACTGGAAGGCCGGGTGCTGGAAAACGAGTACGCCCCAACCGAAGCCAACCTGAACCAGCCGGTTGAGGTTAGCATTCACCTGGTAGGCCCACAGCGCAATGAGCCCGTAACGGTAACTTATGAATCGGTGGGCACGGCAACCCTGGGCGAAGATTTTGAAATCCTAACCGATAATATTGGAGAAGCCACCATTCCGGCCGGCGAAAGTTTTACCAGCTTTAAGTTCCGCCCCATTAATAACCGCGAGAACGAAGGAAACCGAACCGCTATTTTCCGGTTGTCTTCTGCTGGCGAAGGCGTGGGTGTCGGCGTGTACGACCAGGCCGTGCTCGGCCGCTTCGCCCGTTACACTATACGCGACGACGACTGCCTGCAAGACCTGCGCCTGTTCAGCGGCACCTGGACGGTAGAGGAGCGGATTGCCGAAAATACCGAGGACAGCACCAGCGTAGCCCAGGAGTACGAAATACAAATTGAACCCGACTTTACCGTGAATAACCGGCTGGTAATCCGGGGGTTTGGTGGGTTAACCGAACAAAACGGGGAAGTTTTTGCCAACGTCGACCTTTGCAATAATGAAATTTTTGTCCCTGAACAGGAGGTTACCGCCGATTCGGGGAATCCTGGCAATGCAAGAACTGTTGCTAACGGCACGTTTAATATCCAGGATGGGGGCACCATTTCTTTCCGCTATTCACTCGATGGCTTCGGAAGTTCCGAATTCCTGGTCCGGGCTACCAAAAACGACGATTAACCATGTGGCTTAGAGCATTATTTATCATTACAACTGCTATTATTTTCCTGGGTTGTAAGGAAGAACCCGAGGTAACGCCTGCTACCTACTCCAACATTATTACCGGGGGTACCAGTAAAGCCTGGCGCCGGGATGTAAATTTCCAGGTGCGCTTTAACGCCGGAGGTGGTGACCAGTTGCAGAATATTCCTTCCACCATTCCGCCCTGCCAGCGCGATGATGTGTTTATCTTCTACCGGGAAGCCAACTTTTTTGAGCTGTCGGAAGGGCTCAGCACCTGTAGCGAAGACGTGGAACAAACCATTGTAACCGGCCGCTGGGGGTTGAATACGGTAAACCTTACCCTTAGCATTAACAATACTGAGTTTACCATTGAGGAAATCAGCGAAAGCACCATGGTGTTAAGTGAGAAGCAAATTTTTACCATTAATACCACTGCCGGGGCATCAAAAGATGTTATCGGCGACGTTATATTTACGTACACTGCAAATTAATTCATGAAAGTTCTATCTTTTATATTAACCCTGAGCTTGTTAGTTAGTAATACAGCACTCCTGCTGGCCCAACAAGCCGATGGTAAGAAACAAGTACTGGAAGCCACTAATTCTGGCTACCTAAAACAACTGGCACGCGATCTGAAGGCCGAACACCAGGCCGAACTGGAAAAAGCCCGGTCGTATGCTACAATCAACGGCCTGGAAATGCGAAGAACCACTGAACTGGGCGGTTTACTCCTATTACAGCGACTAAACCCGAATGGCCAGCCGGTTTACTTTTCCACGTTTACCAACGTGGCCGCTGCCCGTACTACCGGCACTAGTCGTTTGCAGCTAAGACAAGACCTGGGCCTTAACCTTACCGGAAAAGATTTCAACGTGGGCATTTGGGACGGAGGCGCGGTGAACGAAGTGCACGTAGAAATTGCCGGCCGGGTAACCATTATCGACGATTCTCCCTTCGGTACGCACGATACCCACGTAGCCGGAACCATTGCGGCCACCGGCATTCGCCCGGAAGCTCAGGGTATGGCCCCCGAAGCCCTGCTAACGAGTTACGATTTCCAGAACGACAATGCCGAAATGGCCGAGGAAGCTGCCAACGGCATGTTAATCTCCAACCATTCCTACGGGCTGGTTTCGGGCTGGTTTGTTTCCGGGGAAGGAGGCAACTTTCAATGGGCCGGTGATGAATCCATTTCTTCCATTGAAGATTATAAATTTGGGTACTATTCGGCCGAAGACAGCCGGGTGTGGGACGATATTACTTACAATGCCCCCTACTACCTGCCCGTTAAGGCATCGGGTAACGACCGGGGCGACGGACCCGAAAGCGGATCGCGCCCGCAAGACGGCCCCTACGATATTATAGAGCCCAAGGGGGTTGCCAAGAACATTTTAACCGTGGGTGCGGTGGAAGCCATTCCTAACAACTATTCTTCACCAGAAGATGTAGTAATGAGTAGTTTCAGTAGCTGGGGCCCGGTTGATGATGGCCGCATTAAACCGGAAGTGGTTGCCGTTGGCGTAAACGTACTCTCATCGGTTTCCGGAGGCGGTAGCACTAATGAATACGGCGAACAGTCGGGAACCTCCATGTCGTGCCCGAACGTAACCGGATCGCTGGTGCTCTTACAGGAACTGTACGCCCGGATTAACGGCGGGAACTACATGCGGTCAGCTACCCTGAAAGGACTGGCTATTCATACCGCCCGGGAAGCAGGCGATGCGCCCGGACCAGATTACGAACACGGTTTTGGATTGCTGGCTGCCGACCTGGCGGCGGGGGTGCTGTTACAAGCCGACGGAAAGGAAGTGTTACTGGAAGAACGCCTGCTGGCTAACCAGGCAACCGATACGCTTACCCTCGAAGCATCGGGTGATGCCCCAATTACCCTAACTATGTGCTGGACTGACCCTCCGGGCAACCCCGCTCCTCCCCAACTCGACCCCGATGAACTGATGCTGGTGAATGACCTCGACGTACGGGTTATAGCCCCTGACGACAGTGTTTACCAGCCGTGGACCCTGAACCCGGCTCGCGTGAGCCAGGCTGCAGTGCCGGGCGATAATTTCCGGGATAACGTGGAAAAGATTGAAATTACTGACCCCGTTGCCGGCACCTACCAGATTATAGTAACCCATAAAGGCTCGCTGGAAGACGACGAACAGGCTTATTCCCTCATTGCATCTGCCCGTAACCCCGACAGTAACCTGTTACCCCTGTACTGGATTGGGAATAACGGTAACTGGAATGATGGCCAGAATTGGTCGCGAAACAGTGGTGGCACACCGGCAGGTACCGTTCCTACCCAAAATACCCCGGTTATTTTCGACGAAAATTCCTTTTCGGGTGAAAATGGCAATGTTACTCTTAACGGGCCCGCTTTTGGTTACAACCTGAACTGGTATGCCGGTATACCTGGCATCGTTAATTTGGCCGGCGAAACCCTGACCGTTAGTGGCAGCATGGATACCCGCGGCAGCGAAGTAGCTTTTGAAGAGGGAACCATTAACCTTAGCGGTGTATTTACCAAAGGCAATTACCTGAACGTAACTGCCAATGCCTTTGCGGCGGCCGATCTGCAGGTAGATGGGGAAAATGCCCGCTGGAACATGCTGGCTAACCTGGCTACCCGATCGGTTACAATTGATAATGGCAGCTTTAGTGCCGTTAACCGAACCATTACCACCCCCACAATTTCGGCAGGCCAGGACGGACAACTACTCGATATTACCGGCAGTACATTGGTGAACATCAATAACTTTTCGGTAGTTGAATCGGTGGAAGTACGGGCTAACGGAACGCGATTTACCATCAGCAACCCGGGTAACCCGGTTGTATTCGATGGTGGGAATAAAACCTATGGCAGCCTGGATATACAGGAAGGTACTTTAACCGTTTCCGGTAACAACCAGTTCTCCCGGATCAGCAGCGCAGCCGATGTAACATTAACCGGTGGTAACGTACTGGATACCCTACTGCTGGAACCCGGCAGCACGCTTACCTTGCCCGGCGGTACCACCCAGAAGTTTACTACCTTTCTGGAAGGAATTGCTACTGCCGATAGCCCAATTATACTGCAAAGCAGCAACAATGAAACGGCTATTTTAAGGTCGGATAACAGTAATACCCGTTTCTGTTTCGATTTCCTGAACGTAACCAATGTAGCTACCACGGGAAGTACGCCCTTTGTTTCGGGTTCCAATTCCACCCTTGACGAAAATAGTACCGGCTGGCGGCGATTCGACTGCGAAGACCTGCTATTTGCCGATTTTGAAGCTAACTTTCTTTGCGCCCAGTCTACCGCCCGGTTTACCGACCAAAGTACGGGAAACCCGGACAACTGGCTGTGGAATTTCGATGATCCGCAATTCCAGGAGGAAAACACTGCTACCGTACCTAACCCGGAGCACCAGTTCCGGTTCCCGGGCACGTACGATGTTACGCTCGACGTTTCTAACAACGTAAATGCAGC
>CAZIWJ010000146.1:0-8839 GCA_964542855.1 uncultured Roseivirgaceae bacterium | reverse complement strand
GAGCTACTAAAGCGGCAGAATCAGGCACAAATTAAGAGTCTCGACCAGGCACTCAATAATCGCCTTAACCTCACCGACCTTACCCAACTTTCGGAAAAAGCCATTAAAAAGAACTACAAAAAAAAAGCTATCATTTCCTCCGAAGATACCATTCCGCACGTACTTTACTACCTTACCAAGGGTAAGGTAAAGGCGTTTAAAATGAACGAAGACGGCAAGGAGTTCATTACAGGTTTGTACCGTGAAGGTGATTTTTTCGGGTATATGGATTTACTAGAAAATACTTATTACCGGTCATCCGCGGTGGCCATGGAAGATGCAGAGGTGTCGAGTATTCCTAAAGATGAATACTTTAAACTACTTTACAACAGTAAGGATGTAGCTGAAAAGTTTATCCGTCTGCTTTCCAACCAGGTTTCTGAAAATGAAGAACAGCTTCTTAAACTGGCGTATAACTCTGTTAGGAAAAGAGTTGCCGAATCACTGTTGCTGCTTCATGAACGCTATAAGCAGGAAAACGAAACAGATGGAATTTTTAGTATGGCAATATCGCGGGAAGACCTGGCTAATTTAGCAGGAACTGCGAAAGAAACCGTTATAAGAACACTGGCCGATTTCAAGTCGGAAGGGCTTATCACCATTCAGGGATCTCGTATTATCGTTCAGGATATCCGAAAACTCCAGTTGGTTCGTAACTAGATCTTATTGCATGCACCACATACCGTCAAATAAAAAGCTACGTACACTACCAGTATACGCAGCTTAATACAAGTATAACGACAGCCAAAAATTGAATGCGATAGCTAACAGAAAAAAATAATTACTTAGATGAACCTTTTTCCCTGTAATGTTTATAATGTAAATATTTAAACAATTTTTTAGCCTGCCTATGATTCATATCAGTTCTGAATTTGACTAATATCAAAATGCGGAATTATTTGAGTGAAAATACAGTGATTTGGGATTGTTTCACCGGTAATGAAATGGTAACATCAACATCCCCGTCCTCCCATTCTTCTATGGATATAAATCGTGAACCATTTTCATTTTCGAACTCCCAGTAATAAAAGGCTTCGGGGTTATTCGTATTCCCATCTTTAAAAAAATCGGCTTCCCCCGACGATTCATAATAAAACTTTTCGTCTTCGTATTCAATTTCACCTTCGTTGTTATTCTCCATTTCTTCCAGGTCTTTGATAGAAACACCCAGCACTCTTAACTTGGATTTTTTAACGGCCAGGTTCACTTCAAGTTCATCGTCTTTTTCAACAGAAAGCCAAACTGTGCTCGAACCGTTATCGCCTTCCAGTTCAAACCATTCGTATCCTCCTTCCTTGTAAACATGACGCCTGGAAATGGTTACATCGTAATCGTCCATGTTTTCACCTACCGTAGTTAATTTAATTAACCCACCTGCCTGTACGTTTTCAATGCTCATTTGCTGGTTATCGAGCGGGTCAACGGACTCTTCCTTTTCAGCTTTCTTTTTTTTATTCTTCTGCCAGAAATACACGATTACGATGATTAAGATTAATAAGAGAATATATTCCATAAAAGGTTATTTAAAATAAGAAAAAACCCCTCTGCTAAAAGGGGTTTCGGGTTATGACTCAAAACTCTTTACACTGGTTTACCCTTGCTTCCTTTGGGCCATCTTAGCCTTTAAATCTGCCAGCGCATCCGATGAACTGCTGCTACTAGATCCAAGTACTTTATCTATTTCATCGTCAACAGATTTTGGAGCCGCTGCCAGTTCGCCGTAAGATTGGGCGAGCGATTCTTCTTCTTCAACCTTTGTCTTCATTCGCTCTAACATGGACACAGTACTGGAAGAATCGATACTAGCCATTTGCTTATTTATTTTCTTGCTTGCTGAACTAACTTTCGACCTGGCTTTTAACGTCCTGAGTTCATTTTCCCACTTGGAAATCTGGCTTTTCAGATCATTAACTTTGTTCTCCAGGTTATTGGTCATGTTGTCGTATTTTTCAACCTCGGCCTTCAAAGTGTTAGCCTGACCGCCCAGCTGTTCTTTTTTATTTAAAGCCTCAACGGCAAGTCGATCGGCTTCTTCAGCATCAATGTCCCCTTTTTCGGCTTTTTGTACCAGCATCATGGCCTTCTTTTCATAATCAGTAGCCTGTTGCTGGTAATTTTTCATTTCGCGTCGGGTCCGGATGGCCAATGCTTTTACTTCTGCCAGGCTTTCCAGTGCTTTATTCAGGTCTTTTTTAAAATCCCTGATTGCCTGTTCACTTAATTTAACAGGGTCTTCCATTTTATTAATCGCAGCGTGGGCTTCAGACTGCCCTACTTTAAATAGTCGCTTAAATATGCTCATCGTATTTTATTTTAAGATTAGTAGTCTGTAAAAAAAATTATGCTTTTGCAAAACCAATAAATTCATTGGCGTACTCAGCCATCATTAAACTAATAGCATTGAGCGTACCCTCCAGTTCGTTTCTATCCAGGTTTTCCAGTTCCAGGGTATTCCTGAAAATTACACGTCCGTCATCATCAATGGTCAGTGCACCGTGCACTAAATGGCGGTTTATTTGTAGTAACCTGCGAAGAATGTCTGCTTTATCTTCTTTGAGCATAAAAATGAATTGCTCAATAACAAGAATATCATCCTCGCAGTCGAGAATCAGATTACTTAAGCCCTTATCCTCATCAGTTATTACAACCAAACCCTCGTCAGGATCTTCAGAACTAATTTCATACTCCAGATCGAACAAGTATTCTTTTACTTTTTCTAGATGTGGTACCATAGTTGATTATTAGGATTAAATATAATGGTTTGAATTTACCGATAATGTTGGAAGAAAAATATATAATGCTTAAGCTGGTAGTGTGTATTAACAAGTACTATAATTACTCAATAAAGGTTTCAGCAACCATTAATTTTATTCCCAGTTTAACAAACTAGTGAATACCATCACTTTAAATAAAGCCTGAAATATTGTACGCTAACCTTCTGATGTATGAAAAATTTATGGTTTAAAATACTCATCACTGCCAGTCTATTTTTTCTGGCTGGTGAAAAAGGGGTTGCCCAAAACTTACCCGACGCCCAGCAAATTGTTAATCTTGCAATCCAGGCACACGGAGGCAAAGCTTATAATGACTTCAAGGCATCGTTCGATTTTCGTAGCCATCATTTTAAAATCCGTATAGATGGACCAAAATTTACCTATGAACGCTTCGGTACTGACTCAATTGGAACTTACCATGATGTACTTGATAATAAGGGGTTTGTTAGATTCAGGAATAATAACCGGCAAACGCTTAACGATAAAAACAAAAATATTTTCCGGAATTCCCTGAATTCGGTGGTTTACTTCGCTTTGTTACCTCATTTCCTAAATGATCCGGCAGTGAACAAAAAGTACCTGGGAATGGCTGAAATCAAAGGTGAACACTACTACAAGATTGAAGTTAGCTTCGATGAAAAAGGAGGCGGAGATGATTACCAGGATATCTTCATTTACTGGTTTCACCAGGATGAGTACACCATGGATTACCTGGCTTACAAGTATCACACCAATGAGGGGGGCATACGCTTCCGTGACGCTTTTAACGTTCGTTCACTTTCGGGAATTCTTTTCGCAGATTACCACAATTACAAAGGGCTGTACGAACAGGAGCCCTTGGTAGAACATGACAGCCTTTTTAACAACAACCGGCTCGAACTATTGTCAGAAATAGAGCTGAGAAACATTGTAGTAAACCATTAAGCATACTGTTGTAATAATGCAGCTACCATAAAACCCAGGTAAGTACCCAAACCGTTTCCGAGTGTGCCTACTAGTATGGCTGGTAACACCAGATCCGACCGGTTAAAACTTCGAGCAAGAGCCAGTGCAGAGGTTGAGCCACCTATGTTAGCCTGCGAGGCTATGGAAACTAGGATCCAGTTGCTTCTCATGATTCTGGCCATTCCAAATAAAAAGGCGCCATGAGTTATAATCATCAAGCCTACAAAAACTGACATGTAAATAGCCAGTTGGCCTGAACTCAGTAGTGTGCCAATATCACAGTAAGCACCTATAACCGCCAGGAACAAACTTATGGAAAACATACCCAGCAACCGACTGCCCTCCAGTTTTTGCATTACCGGAAGTTGGGCCAGGGCTAGTGCAATGGTAGTGATGACCAGGATTGAAGGCACTCCTGTTTTTGTTCCTATCCATTCTGAAACCAGGAAAGCTGTGATGCCTAAAACCAGTAATATTCCTAATTGCTCGGGATTAATATTTACCCAGTCGTGACTGGCTTTTGCATGGGCTTCAGAAGGTTTTGCTTCATCAGCTCGCACTCTCATCATACGTGGCAGTACAATTGTTACACCCATCCACAAAGTTGTAATGATATTATCAACAGCGATAGCGGTAGTATACAGGGCCCCTTGCTCAGCAATATTATAATGAAGAGCTACTGCGTTGAAATTAATACTTCCACCGGTGTAAGTACCCGCAAACATACCACCCAACGCATAAAAGAAAGCGCCCATATTTTCGCGGGCGTTTATAACGGACATGCCAACCAGTACTCCTATGCAGGTACCCAGGCTACCCAGTAAAAAGAGGATAATCATCGGTTTACCAGCTTTCAACACACTTTTTATATTCACTTCCAGTAACAGATAGAAAATAGCCAGTGGTGCCAGGTAGGAAAAGATACTTCCATATATTGGCGATGGATCTGAAGCAGAAGGAATGATACCCAGGTTAGCCCACAATGCACAAAGTAAAATTACCAGCAATGCTCCTCCGAGGTATCGGAAATACTTTTTAGTAGCTAACCATTCTGCAAAGGCTACACTGCCACTTAAAACAGCCAGCACGAAAAGAACTGAATTCATAAAAGTTATTAGTTCACGCCAACTCCGTGAAGAAGGCTGTAAAATTTTGTAGTCTGGCTAAAAGCCTATATGTTTGCAACAAGGACGGTACGACCAGCTCCTGCTGAACTCCCCCAGGTCAGGAATGAAGCAAGGGTAAGCGGTTGTAGCGGTGCGATACCGTCCCTTTTTATTTTTCCTCCTCACATTCTTTTTCCTTTTTCATACCTTTGAGCGAATTTAATCTTATAAATCGCATAAATATGGATTTTTTTATTGACACTGCCAATCTCAACGAAATTAAAGACGCCCAGGAATTGGGTGTACTAGATGGTGTAACTACCAATCCATCCTTAATGGCCAAGGAAGGAATTACTGGCGATGATAACGTAATACAACACTACAAATCAATCTGTAATATCGTTGATGATAACGTTAGTGCTGAAGTGATTGCCACCGACTTTGATAACATGATTAAAGAAGGGGAAAGGTTAGCCAAGATAGACGACAAAATTGTAGTGAAAATACCCATGATCAAAGATGGAGTAAAGGCTATTAAGTACTTGTCGTCTCAAGGTATCCGGGTAAACTGTACGCTCGTATTTTCAACCGGACAGGCTTTGCTCGCAGCTAAAGCCGGGGCTTCATTTGTATCTCCTTTTATTGGCCGGCTCGACGACATCGCAACCGATGGTTTAGACCTGATTGATAAAATTGTAACGATATACGATAATTATGGCTATCCTGCCCAGGTACTGGCAGCATCTGTTCGCCATACCATGCACCTGGTGCAGTGTGCAGAAATTGGGGCACACGTTGTTACCTGTCCTCATAAGGTAATTGTAGGGTTGTTAAACCACCCGCTCACCGATATCGGGCTGGAAAAGTTCCTGAGCGATCATAAAAAGGCAATGGAACAGGCCAGTTAAAAACACCCTTCGCATTCAATTAATTGATTAGCCATACCCAGTACTATGGAACAGTATTTTTCTGATCAGCCAGTAGTAGAGGTTAAAGAAGCTACGGTATTCCAGGGTGATAAGGCTGTGCTGGAAAAAATTTCCTTTTCTATTCAGAAAGGAGAATTCGTTTACCTGGTGGGGAAAACGGGCAGCGGTAAATCATCATTGCTTAAGACTTTGTATTGCGATTTACCGCTTCATATTGGCAAGGCTAGTGTTGCCGATTACCAGTTGCACCAGCTTCAGCAGAAAGATATTCCATTTCTCAGAAGAAAGCTGGGGATCATTTTCCAGGATTTTCAGCTACTCGAAGATCGTTCGGTAGTTGAAAACCTTTCTTTCGTACTAAAAGCTACCGGATGGAAAGATCGTGCATCTATGAAAAATCGTATGGCTGAAGTGCTGATGAAAGTGGGGCTGGATAACGTGATGACTAAAATGCCATATCAGCTTTCTGGTGGAGAGCAGCAAAGGATTGTTATTGCCAGGGCTTTACTGAACGATCCCGTTTTGCTTATTGCCGACGAACCCACAGGAAATCTGGATCCTGAAGTTTCAGAAGGCATCTTCCAGGTTTTTTCTAAAATAAACCAGGGTGGAACCACTGTACTTATGGCTACCCACGATTACAGCTTAATTGAATCTCACCCCAACCGTACACTTAAGTGTGCGGATAAACAACTTAACGAGCTTTTAATTAAACCGGCCGATTAATTTATCCACAGATTGCCTTAAGTACATCATGGTTAATTGCCAGGTTTTTCTTTTCTCCCAAACTGGCTATAAATTTCACCGCCTGCTGCCGCTCATTGCTGATAACCCCATCCAGGATCGCTTCCCTAAGTTCATTCTTCAATTCTCCTACTGTTCGGGAAGGCTTTAAGGAAAACAATGCCATAATTTCATCTCCACTCACCGGGGGCTGAAAGTTTCTTACTTTATCTTTTTCTTCAACCTCTACCAGTTTTTTTTCAACTTTATCGAAATTCTGAAGGTATCGCTTTACCCGGTTATGGTTTTTAGACGTAATGTCGGCCCGGCAAAGTTTCATCAGGTTGTCCACATCATTCCCAGCCTCGAATAATAACCTCCGAACAGCCGAATCGGTAACTGTATCCTTTACTAAAGCTATGGGTCGTAAATGAAGCTTAACCAACTTCTGAACGAAACGCATTTTCTCGTCTAAAGGAAGCTTCATTTTCCTGAATATTGAAGGAACCATCCGGGCTCCCAGGTCTTCATGACCGTGAAAAGTCCAGCCTGCTTTTTTATGGAACCTCTTGGTGGGTGGCTTGGCAATATCATGCAGCAAAGCAGCCCAGCGTAACCAGAGCGAGTCGCTTACTTTAGCCACGTTATCAAGAACCTGTAAAGTATGGTAAAAATTGTCTTTATGACTTTTCCCATCTATGGTTTCAACACCGTGAAGCTTAACAAATTCGGGAAAGAACTGGGAAAGAAGGTTGCTTTCAAAAAGCAGTTTAAAACCATAAGAAGGTACCGGCGAAAGAATTATTTTATTAAGCTCATCGGTTACTCTTTCCTGGGAAATGATGCTAAGCCGGTGCGACTGATCCTGGATAGATTGAAAAGTATCCGGCTCAATATCAAACTGTAACTGGGTTGCAAACCTGACAGCACGCATCATGCGCAGCGGATCGTCGGAAAAAGTAACCCCCGGCTCAAGCGGCGTTTGAATAATGCGTCGCTTCAGGTCTTTTAGCCCGTTGAAAGAATCGATTAGCTTGCCAAAATTCTCCTCATTCAGGCTAATGGCAAGGGCATTAATGGTAAAATCGCGACGATTGATGTCATCTTCAAATGTTCCTTCCTTTACTTCAGGTTTTCGTGAGCTGTGGGTGTACGACTCTTTACGGGCACCGACAAATTCTATTTCAAAGCCTTCGTAGTGCATCATCGCCGTTCCAAACCGACCATACTCCTTAACCGAATGCTTTTGGTTGGCTTTTCCAGCCTGCCGGCTTACCGCGCGGGCCAGGGCGGTAGCGTCACCTACACACATTATGTCGATATCGTTCGACGGTCGATGAAGTAATATGTCCCTTACAAACCCACCAACTACGTAGCATTCAACACCGGTTGAAGCGCTAACTTGACGAATTAAATCGAATACAGGATACTTTTTTAGAACAGACGCTAGGTTATTACTCATTCTCAAGGATACAACAATAAGCCTGCAAATGTAATACCTGCAACGGCTGAAGAAAATAGATTAGTTTATTTACTGGCCGATTTATACACTGAGACATCTGATTTTTTTTAATAGTACTGCATTTTACAACATTGTAAATAATTAAGAGGAGTTGATAGGCTAAGCTTACAATTATTTACTTTAATACTTGGTATACTCTCATTTATATAACTATATTAATATTATCTTGTAAATTAATTTCAAATAATATGTAAATTATTCTAATTGATGCTTGATATAAATAAATAATCAGGTTATTATTGTTACAGTATAGTGCAACTTTTTATAGAATTCTTACATTTGTAAGCATTGCTACCCAAGGATGAGACAAAAGATACTTATAGTAGACGATGATCCTGCAATTCGCTCTTTACTGGAGCATATTTTTGATAGTTCGCTTGGAAAAAGTTTTCAGGTAGCAAGTAAGCCAGATGGCTTAGAAGCAATGCTCTGGTTGGAAAAGGGGAATATTCCGGATTTGATTATTACTGATTTGAGCATGCCCAATGTAGATGGGAATCTACTTATTGATTTGATAAAGAGTAGTGGATTTTATCGAAGAATACCTCTAATTGTTGTTTCAGGTTCGGATGAATGTGAAGAGAAACAAGCTGCCTTAAAAGAAAAGGTTCATACAATTATAAAAAAGCCATTCAACCCTGAAGTGTTACTTCAACATGTTAATCAACTCCTTTATGGAAAAAGTAATTACAATACTGCCCCGTGATAGTTATAAGGAAGTTTCATCAGTAGAAAACCAATCATCAGGCAACTCATCTACCGAGGTGATTGGTACTGTTGTCATGATTGGCAATAATGCCA
>CAZIWJ010000145.1:0-9000 GCA_964542855.1 uncultured Roseivirgaceae bacterium | reverse complement strand
GCCAAGTTCTTCGATATTGAGTACCAGGTTTACGGGGAAGTAAAGCCGGAAGTACAGGAGCACGAAAATCACTTTTACTGGCAGCATCCCGATGGCGAAAAAGCAGTGCGGCTGGTATTCCATAAACAAGAACACTACATCCTGGGGTTTAACCTGATGGGTATTCGCTTTCGCCACGAAGTGTGCGATCGATGGATTAAATCTCACACCCCGGTTACTGATGTGGTAAAAAACCTGCGAAAGGCTAACTTTAATCCTGAATTGTTCAAAACTTACGAACCGCAAATCAGGGAACAGTTTAACCGGGAGTTTCCCGATCTGGCGGTTAAAACCAAACGAAACGTGGTTTCGGCAATTTTTGGTTTATAAAATATAAAACAGAATACCATGAAAATCCTGCAACACTTAGGCATCGCGTTATTCATTGCGGGCTTTGGTTTTTTTAACCTTAGCTTCTTCTTTTCTACTTATACCCTTAACCAGAAGGTTATTGAACAAACGGTAAGTGATGAGGCCCAACAGGCGGCCCTGAAGCAAACTGCATCCGATATGCTGAACCGGGAGTACAACCTAAACTTCCCGTTTCTCTCCGACCTGAATTCAGCTATAGACGAGGCCAACACCCTTATCCGCGAAAAGTATAGGGTTACCCCTTCCGATGTTAACAACATCATGGAATCGCTATCCGGAAACACCTACCAACTGGCCGTACTGGATGAAGTGTTTAATGCCGACCAGGAAACCGGGGCGTTTAAAAAGAAAATTACCGGCGATTATACCGGCTGGATGGACGGCAAGGCGTACAATAGCAGCGAGCAGCTCAGAAGCCAGTTGGAAAATACAGTAGCCAGCATCAACAAGGATATAGTTAAGCAGAAAGGTTTTAGCTCCTACGCACTAAAACCCCTGAAAACGTCGATTGCCCGCGAGGCATCGTCGGGCGTGGTGCAGGAGTATACAACCCCTGTTTTCCTGCTCACCTACCTGGTTATCATCCTGGGAGCGCTAATGTATATCCTGCCCAAAGCATCTGCACCGGCCGGGATAAAGAATAACGGCATTTTTTTCAGCAGCTTTAAAAATCGTGGCTGGCTGGGGGTGCTAATTGGTTCGTACCTGATTACCTTTTACATCTTCCTGTATTTCTTTCCCCAGTATATGGTGAACTGGATTATTATGGTTGATCCGTTGAGTTACCTTTTGAAGGGAAGTGAGGCAGGTGAATTTTTCCTTTACGGATTCCTGTACACCTTGTGCATCCTGGTGATGGGCATCCGGATGATGATGCACTACCGGCACAGCAATTACCACCTGGTGCGTACAGGGTCGGTAATGTTCTTTCAAACGGCTTTTGCCTTTTTAATTCCCGAAATCATGATCCGCCTGAACAGGCCATACTTCGATTTCAAGAATATCTGGCCGTTGGACTACGATTTCTTTTTTCCCAGCAATTTAAACCAACTGATCAACGAAGGGTCGCTGGGATTATTTATGGTTGCCTGGGGTATTATGCTAATTGTAATTGGAGTGCCGGTAATGACTTACTTCGTGGGTAAACGCTGGTACTGTTCCTGGGTGTGTGGTTGTGGTGGGCTGGCCGAAACCCTCGGCGATCCGTACCGCCAGCTTTCCGATAAATCATTAAATGCCTGGAAGTTTGAGCGCTACTCTATTCATTCGGTACTGGTATTTGCAGTAGTAATGACGGCAGGAATGATTTATACTTTTTATAGCGGCAGCGGTTCACTGTTTGGAATTAATACTTACAAGGTATCGGAGGCCTACGGATTTTTTATTGGTGCGGGTTTTGCGGGGGTAATCGGTACCGGGTTTTACCCTTTTATGGGTAACCGGGTGTGGTGCCGTTTTGGGTGTCCGCTGGCCGCTTACCTGGGTATAATACAGCGGTTTAAATCCAGGTTCAGAATAACCACCAACGGCGGACAGTGCATTTCCTGCGGAAACTGTTCTACCTACTGTGAGATGGGCATTGACGTACGCTGGTACGCACAACGCGGGCAAAACATTATCCGTTCTTCCTGTGTTGGCTGTGGCGTGTGTTCGTCGGTTTGCCCGCGGGGAGTACTGAAACTGGAAAATGGCCCGGAAGAAGGCCGGTTTGGCGAACCTATATTAATTGGAAACGACAGCATTACGGTTTCCCGGTAAAGTATATTTTTAGGTTAACAGGTATCGAGTTGCCGGTTAACCAGGTTATGGGTTATGGTTGTTTTCATCGAGGTTCATTCATTCTTTAAATCCTGGTCTTTTGTCAATGCATGGCATTAAAGTAATTATACCGGCTTACAATGAGCAATTATCGGTAGCCAAGGTAATCCGGGATATTCCAGACGAATGGGTTAGCGAAATTATTGTTATCAACAATACCTCTACCGATGCCACGGCGAAGGTAGCCCGGGAAGCCGGGGCAACGGTACTAAATGAAAACCAGAAGGGCTACGGCAATGCCTGCCTGAAGGGGATGCATTACGTTGCCGGACAAACTATGCATCCGGGAATTATCGTATTTATGGATGCTGATTATTCCGACCACCCCGAGGAGCTTCCCAGCGTGGTGAAGCCCATTTTAGACGGAAAAGCTGATTTTGTTATTGGTTCCCGGGCGCTTGGAAACCGCGAAAGGGGCTCCATGACCGTTCAGCAAATTTTTGGCAACTGGCTGGCTACCCGGCTGATGTCCCTTTTTTTTGGGGTAAAGTATTCCGATCTTGGGCCTTTTCGAGCTATTAAGTACCCGGCTTTACTGGATTTGAACATGAGCGACAAAACCTATGGCTGGACAGTTGAAATGCAGATTAAAGCCGCCAAGAATAAACTGGCCTACACCGAAGTACCGGTAACTTATCGCCGCCGCATTGGCGTATCTAAAGTATCGGGCACGCTAAAAGGAACCGTGCTTGCCGGATACAAAATTATTTCAACTATATTCAAGCACCTGTAATGGAGTGGATTTTACTTACGATTTACGGACTGACGCTGCTGTTTATCTTCCTCTTCAGCCTTACGCAGTTTCACCTCAGTTTACTGTACCGAAAAAACAAAAACCCGCAGCATCCGGTCGATGAACTCCCTGAGCAGTGCTTACCGGTTGTTACGGTACAGCTTCCGGTATTTAATGAACGATACGTGATCGATCGCCTAATCGATTCCATAGCACAGCTCGATTACCCAAAAGATAAACTGGAAGTACAGGTACTCGATGATTCAACCGACGATACCACGGAAAAGGCCCGGCTGCGGGTTACTTACTGGCGTAGCCAGGGCCTGGATATTACCCTTGTACGCCGTCCCGACCGCAAAGGGTTTAAGGCCGGAGCCCTGCAGTACGGGCTGGAACAGGCCAGGGGAGAGTATGTTGCCATATTCGATGCCGACTTTTTACCCAAAAGCGATTTCCTGAAAAACACCGTTGCCCACCTGGTAGCTCAGCCCGAAGTAGGCCTGGTACAAACCCGCTGGGGGCACCTGAACAGAAATTATTCACTGCTTACCCGATTACAGGCATTTGGCCTCGACGGGCATTTTACCGTTGAACAGGGCGGGCGAAGCCAGGCTGGTAGCTTTATTAACTTTAACGGAACCGGAGGCGTATGGCGTAAAGCCTGTATTGAAGCTGCCGGAGGCTGGACCGACGATACACTTACCGAAGACCTGGATTTAAGTTACCGCGCGCAAATAAAAGGCTGGAAGTTCCAGTACCTGGAATCGGTTGAAGCACCGGCCGAGTTACCCGTTCTGATGCCTGCCGTGAAATCGCAGCAATTCCGATGGAATAAAGGAGGAGCGGAGTGCGCCCGTAAACACGTAAAGAATATTTTTAGGGTAAACCATCATTCCTTTTCGCTGAAAAACCGGATCCACGCTTTTTTTCACCTGTTCAATTCTACCGTTTTTTCCTGTTTACTGGTTTCAGCCTTACTTAGCATTCCTGTACTATACATCAAAGACAGCCACCCGGAGTTGCGCTACCTGTTTCATGCGGCAAGCATATTCGTACTGGGTTTCTTTGCCATTACCTATTTCTACTGGATAGCCAGCAGCGCTCGTTACACGCATAAAAATTCGGATAATTTCTTTGTCATGTTTCCCCTGTTCATGGTGGTGAGCATGGGGATGTCGTGGCATAATACGCTTGCGGTAACCGAAGGATTACTGGGAATTAAAACCCCTTTCCATCGCACGCCCAAGTTTAATATCCTCACCAGTAAAGACACCTGGCAGAAAAATGTATACATTAATAAAGGCATCAGCTGGTCATTGCTATTCGAAATGGCCCTGATGGTTTACTTCCTGTACGGAATTTACGTGGGCATATCGCTGGGCGACTACGGCCTGGTTTTATTTCACGCCATGCTTTCTCTGGGCTTTGGGCTGGTGGTGTTTTTTACGGTAAAACAACAACACTTTTCCCGTGTTCCCGCCTCATAAAAAATTAGCCCACTCCCTGGTAGCTGTGGCAGTTCTGTTGTTCCTGCCTGGCATTTTCCAGCTGGGGTACGGAGTGTTACGCAATGATACGGGGCAACTATTCGGCTGGTACGGACTTACTTTTGTGGCTTACCTGTGGCTCGTGAACAGCCAGGCCAACCAGTGGGGGTTAATCCTGCTGGCCCTGTTTGCCCGAATACTGCTGTTATTTTCCGTGCCTTCGTTATCGGATGATTTTTACCGTTTCCACTGGGACGGTTTAATGATAGTTAACGGTATTCATCCTTTTGCTTACACCCCGGCCATGGTGATAGAACAGCTACCCGTTCAGGACCTGACCGGCATTAGCAGGGCATTGTTCAATCAACTCAATTCTCCCGACTACTTTACTATCTACCCGCCGGTAAACCAGGCTGTATTCTGGCTGGGGGCTTACCTGTTTCCGGAACAGCCCGAAAACAGTGCGATTGTTATGAGGGGAATAATCCTGCTTGCTGAAGCTGGTACGGTTTTGCTGCTTCCCCTGGTTTTGAAGCAATACCAGCTGAACATCACCGGAAGCCTGTGGTACAGCCTGAATCCTCTTATTATCATTGAACTAACCGGAAACCTGCACTTCGAAGCCCTGATGCTGTTTTTCCTGCTGGCCAGCGTGTACCTCCTGAACAGGAACCTGTGGGGCTATTCGGCTGCGTGTTTTGCGCTTGCTGTGTGTGCTAAACTGGTGCCTTTAATTTTGCTTCCACTGTTAATGAAAAGACTGGGCGCAAAAAAAGCAACTGGGTATTACGGCCTTACGGGCCTGTTTACGCTGCTCATGTTCTTGCCCTTACTAGATGTGGGCCTGGTCAGGGGGATGCAGGAAAGTATCGGGCTGTATTTTCAGAAATTTGAATTTAATGCCAGCGTGTATTACGTGGTTCGGGAAATAGGCTATTGGGTAACCGGCTATAATATTATACAAACCGCCGGAAAGTACCTGGCGGGTATTACCCTGGTAGGTATTGTGCTTTATTCAGTTTTTGAAAGAAAAAAACGCTTACCCGAAAGTTTTATGTGGGTGTTTGGTATTTATTTTTTGCTGGCCAGCATTGTGCATCCCTGGTATGCCAGCAGCCTCGTGCTGTTTTCAACCTTCAGTAAATATCGTTTTCCGGTAGTATGGTCATTTACCGTATTTTTTTCTTACCTGGGTTATCGTTTTAGCCCTTACCGCGAAAATTTATGGATTACCGGAATAGAATACGGATTAGTAATTGTTGTTATGCTTTACGAAATACTGGCAACATCCGAATCAAAGAAAGAAATCGTATATAGTGAGTAATATGAAAAAAATAATCACCCAGGTCATCTTGTATGGCAGCTCATTGCTTTCTGTTTCTGCCTGCGGACAGATTTTGACTTACGACCAGCAGCTCAAACTGTTATATAACAATAGTGTGCCCCGCATTCAGCCCGCTACATTGAGTAAATGGATGCAACACCCGGACAGCCTGATTCTGTTGGATATCCGTAGTGAGGAAGAATATACAGTGAGCCACATCAGGGACGCCCGTTTTGTAGATTATGAATCGTTTGAACCGGCCAGGCTGGCCGATTTGGATACAACTCGAAAAGTGGTGGTTTACTGTTCAGTAGGCTATCGCAGCGAGCGGATTGGGGAAAAGTTAGGTGGCCTGGGTTTCGACCAGGTATATAACCTTTACGGGGGAATTTTTCAGTGGAAAAACCAGGGCCACAAGGTAGTAAACCCGGCAGGACAGGTAACTGATAGTGTACACACTTACAATAAACGCTGGGGTAAGTGGCTCAAAAACGGAGAAAAGGTTTATGAGTAAAGAAGCCCTGCTAATTTTTGTTAAAAAACCAGAGCCCGGTAAAGTAAAAACCCGGCTGGCGAAAAGCATTGGCGATGAAAAAGCAATCATGATTTATCATCACCTGCTCGGCCGTACTTTAGAAATAACCCGTGGTTTACTGCAGGATAAATTTGTTTTTTACCACCCCGAAATAGTTTACAACGATTTGTGGGCAGAAGAAGGGTACTATAAACGCCAGCAGGCAAGTGGTAACCTGGGAGAAAAAATGAAGGCAGGGTTTCATTCCCTTTTCCAGCAAGGGTACGGCAGGGTGTGCGTAATTGGTAGCGATTGCTATACGCTTACCACTGGTATCCTGGAAGATGCTTTTAATTCATTAAATGAACATGATGTGTGCATTGGGCCCTCTGAAGATGGCGGGTATTATTTACTGGGAATGAAAAGGCTTCATAGTGATTTTTTTACGAATAAAACCTGGAGTACCAATAGTGTTTTCACAGCAACGATGGCCGACGCAGCCCGGCTTAACTTATCAGTATGCCGCCTGCCGATATTAAACGATGTAGATAATATTGATGATCTGGGAGAACTGATTAACTTATTATGAGTTCGCTAAAGCAGTTTGTTCACGTACTAAGTAAGGAACCCTGCCGCGAGTTACCGGTAGTAAATATGTACGCTTACCCCGGCGTATGTGGAACGAACAGCCGAAAGCTTCACCGGGCCAACCGGTTACGCAGAGAAAATTTGCTTACCTACCTGAATTACTTCACCCGCCATCGGGCAGAAGTGATGCTGGTAGGGGAGGCACCCGGGAAAAACGGTTGCCGAAAAACCGGTATTCCTTTTCTTAGTGAGGCCTTGTTACTGGAAGGTTTGCAGGAGAAACAGGACCGCTTCCCCGCAGAACTGGAATGGACGTTTCCTAACGAAGCTTACGGCCGGCCGGTAAGGAAAGAACCTTCTTCAACAATCCTTTGGAATACTCTTCAGGCCAACCGGCTTTTTCCGCTCATCTGGAATGCTTTTCCTTTTCATCCCCATCAACCCGAAAAACCGGATACCAACCGCAAGCCGTCGTGGCCGGAGCAACACCTGGGGCTGGAATACCTGGCAAAGCTGATCAATTTACTTCAGCCCCTGCAAGTGGTTGCCGTAGGCAGGGTTGCTGCTGCCAGTTTAAAAGTATCGGGAGTTCATCATACTTACGTTCGCCACCCGGCTCGCGGGGGCAAGACAGCCTTTGAGAAGGGTATAGCAGGTATTTTGGGGAAATAGTACACCGGGGCTTGTTCGTGTATTACCTGCTGGTTTGTTACCTGAAATAAGAAGGAATATAGTTCACTGGTAAATTCCGCCCGGTTACATGTAGTTATTCAGCATAATGGGCATAACCAGCATCAGGATATCTTCTTCGCTATCCTGTTCTTTGGGTACAATTAAACCAGCCCGGCTGGGAGCAGAAAGTTTAAACACCACTTCGCTGGCCGAAAGATTAGACAGCAACTCAATGAGAAAACGGGCATTGAAGCCGATTTCTATGTCGTCGCCTTCGTGCTCACAAGGTAGCGATTCACTGGCTTCGTTAGAGAAGTCCAAATCTTCAGCTGATATATCCAGCTGGTTATTGCTGATCTTGAAGCGTACCTGGTGGGTAGTTTTATTTGCATAGATTGCAATTCTCCGCAGGGAGCTGAGCAGGTCGGTACGATTAATGGTCATCAGGTTGTTGTTATCGTGCGGGATAACATTTTCATAATCCGGGTAACGCTCATCAATTAACCGGCAAATCATTTGCAGGTTATCAAAACGGAAGAATGCATTAGACTGGTTAAACTCAACCTTCACATCAGTATTTTCATCGGAGAGCGTATTTTTCAGGAGGGTAAGTGCCTTACGGGGTATAATCATGCTGGTTCCTGCGGTAACCGTTACATCATCGCGGGTATAGCGAATGAGGCGGTGCCCATCGGTTGCAACAAAAACAGTGTTACTGTCGCTCAGATTAAGATAAACCCCGGTCATGGCCGGACGTAATTCGTCGGTGCTGGTAGCAAATAACGTATTGGATACAGCCTTTTGCAAGGTAGCGGCAGGGAGGTTAATTTCTTTGCTTTCGGACACCTGCGGCAGCTTGGGGAAGTCGGTTGCATTTTCCCCCGCCAGGCGGTAATGCCCGTTGTTGGAGTTAATTTCTACGGTGTATGAAGCTTCGTCGATGGTAAATGTAACCGGTTGTTCCGGCAGGTTTTTAAGGGTATCCATGAGGATTCGGGCCGGTACGGCCACACTTCCGTTTTCATCGGCCTCCACATCGAGTTGTACTTTCATCGAGGTTTGCAAATCGGAAGCAGTAATCATCAGCTTTCCCTGTTCTATTTCGAAAAGAAAGTTCTCCAGAATGGGGACAACCGGGTTGGAATTAACCACACCATTAATAGAAGATAATTGCTTCAACAGTGTTGACGAGGAAACAGTGAATTTCATACAGTAGTTAATCTGATACAGGTGAATGGCAATTTAGTAAAATGTGCAAATATACGAAACAGGTTTAGTCGAACCGGGTAAATATGGACAAATTCATTAAAGTTTGTACGCTATTATTTCCTGCAGCTACCGGGTTTCCGCCAACGATAATTACGCCTAAATCCAGGTCGTATTAACCAAAGAAAGCCGGCATAGAAACATACCGGCTTTCAAAGTATTATAAAGATTATTAAATCAGGCTATC
>CAZIWJ010000144.1:0-9060 GCA_964542855.1 uncultured Roseivirgaceae bacterium | reverse complement strand
GGTAACATTGCGGTTACTTTTACCCTCGCCGTAATTACCTTTATTATTACCAACTTAAATGGCAATAAAGCTTACTGGAAACACATATTCGCAACGCCAGGTGTTCCTGCCGGTGTTTTACCCATACTGGTTCCAGTTGAGTTTATCGGTTTATTTACCAAGCCCTTTGCCCTAATGGTACGTTTATTTGTAAGCATCACGGCCGGTCATATTGTTATTTTAAGTTTGATTGCCCTGGGCTTTATTTTCCAGTCTTACGTAATCGGGGCAGTTAGCCAGATTATTATTACATTTGTAAACCTTATTGAATTACTGGTAGCCCTGATTCAGGCCTACGTATTCACACTCTTTTCTTCAATGTACATTGGCCAGGCTGTTGCTGACGACCATCATTGATGTTTGATTTCGGAACTACTTTGTTTAACTATAATTATATACACTTATGTTAGCTACTATTTTATTAACAGCTGGCTATGCCCTGATGGGTGCTGGTATTGGTGCGGGTGTTGTTGCGATAGGCGCAGGACTTGGCATCGGTAGAATTGGAGGACAAGCCATGGAAGGCATGGCTCGTCAGCCTGAAGCTGCTGGTCGTTTACAAACGGCTATGCTAATTATTGCAGCACTTATTGAGGTAATTGCCCTGTTCGCTGTGGTTGTTTGCCTGCTTATTGCAACAGGTACAGATCCTGCCGCATTTAATTAATTGATTTACTTCAGGGGGCTTACCGCTAGGGTAAGCCCCTGATTTACGCTAACATTGTATAGTTATAAACCCATATTGATACATAAATGGAATTATTGACACCTGGTTTAGGACTTATTTTCTGGCAATTGGTAGGTTTTCTACTGTTGCTTTTTCTATTAGGTAAATTTGCCTGGCGACCCATTTTGTCGGCGTTGAAAAGCAGGGAACAGTCCATTGCAGAAGCACTGGAATCGGCCGAAAATGCTCGAAAAGAGATGGAAAACCTGAAGGCTGACAACCAGAAATTAATTGACGAAGCCCGTAAGGAGCGTGAAAAAATGCTCAAAGATGCCATGGCTGCTGCCCAGAAGATTAAGGATGATGCAAATGAAGATGCCAGTAACAGGGCATCGAAAATTATAGAAGAAGCCAAGGTTAGTATTGAAAACGAGAAGCAGGCAGCCCTGGCTGATGTTAAGCAACAGGTTGCCGCATTAGCCGTTCAGATTGCCGAAAAAATCCTTAAAGAGCAGTTATCGAACCAGAAAGATCAGGAAAAGTATGTTTCCGACCTGGTTGAAGATCTCGACGTTTAATAGAAAAAGTATTAAAAGTATTCATTATGTCGGAATACCGGGTTTCGTACCGCTACGCCAAATCCATCTTTGATTTGGCTGTTGAAAAAAAAGAACTTGATAACGTATTCAAGGATTTTACCCTGTTCAACGTTGTGTTGGAAGAAAACAGAGATTTTCTGCTGATGCTCCGCAGCCCGGTTATTGATGCCGGAAGAAAGAAAAAAATCCTGGATGCTGTTTTTGGAGATAAGTTGGGTAAAATGACATCTACTTTCTTCGATATTGTGGTGAGAAAAGGCAGGGAGTTTTTACTTCCAGACATTTCCCGAACTTTTATCAATCTGTATAATGAACAGATGGAAATTGACCACGCTACCATTACAACCACCTTTGCTCTTTCTGATGAAATGAAGGAGAAATTCAAAGATATTATCAAAAGAACAACGGGTAGTAAGGAAGTAGTTATTGAAGAAATTAAAGACGATTCAATAATCGGTGGCTACATACTTAAAGTTGGTGATCTACAAATTGATGACTCCATTCTTGGTAAGTTGAAAGAAATTGAGCGAACATTTACGCAAGAAGGACAAAGTTACGAAAAAGCATATTAATCTATTATAAGTTCATTGCACTATGGCACAAGTTAGACCCGATGAGGTTTCAGCAATATTAAGAGAACAGCTTTCCAATTTCAGAACCGAAGCTGAACTCGAAGAAGTAGGTACTGTGCTCCAGGTTGGAGACGGTGTTGCTCGTATATATGGTTTATCAAAAGCCCAGTCTGGTGAGCTCCTGGTATTCGAGAACGGTTTGGAAGCGCTGGTATTAAATCTAGAAGAAGATAATGTAGGTGCTGTTTTACTTGGTGCTTCAGATGATATTAAGGAAGGCGATACGGTAAAACGAACCAAACGCATTGCCTCGATCAAGGTGGGTGAGCAAATAATTGGCCGTGTAGTTGACACCCTGGGTAAACCAATTGATGGTAAAGGCCCAATAGGTGGCGAGCTATTTGAAATGCCACTGGAAAGAAGAGCGCCCGGTGTAATTTACCGCCAGCCAGTATCTGAGCCTTTACAAACCGGTATCAAAGCCATTGACTCTATGATCCCGATTGGCCGTGGTCAGCGAGAATTAATCATTGGTGACCGTCAGACCGGCAAGACTGCCGTTGCCATTGATACCATTTTAAATCAAAAGGAATTTTACGATCGAGGTGAGCCTGTATATTGCATTTACGTAGCCGTAGGACAGAAAGCTTCTACCGTTGCCAACGTGGTTAACTCGTTAGAAAAAGGGGGGGCCATGGATTACACGGTGGTAGTATCTGCTGCTGCTTCTACCCCTGCTCCTATGCAGTTCTTTTCACCCTTTACCGGAGCGGCAATCGGAGAGTATTTCCGCGATACCGGCCGCCCTGCTTTAGTAGTTTATGATGACTTATCGAAGCAGGCTGTTTCGTATCGTGAAGTATCTCTGCTGCTAAGACGCCCTCCCGGTCGGGAAGCTTATCCTGGTGATGTATTCTACCTGCATTCGCGCTTACTTGAAAGAGCGGCTAAGCTGAATGATGATCTGGATATCATTTCCAGTATGAATGATCTTCCTGACTCGATTAAAGACAAGGCTAAAGGTGGCGGATCCCTTACTGCCCTACCCATTATTGAAACGCAGGCTGGTGATGTTTCAGCTTACATCCCAACGAATGTTATTTCCATTACTGACGGACAAATATTCCTGGAGACCGACTTGTTTAACTCCGGTGTTCGTCCGGCTATTAACGTGGGTATTTCTGTATCACGGGTTGGTGGTGCTGCTCAAACCAAGCCGATGAAGAAAGTTTCCGGTACATTAAAACTTGATCAGGCTCAATTCCGTGAACTAGAAGCTTTCTCCAAATTCGGATCTGATCTGGATGCCGCTACCAAGTTAACCATTGAACGGGGTAAGCGAAACCAGGAAGTATTGAAGCAGGCTCAATATTCACCGGTATCCGTTGCTAATCAGGTGGCCATCATATTTGCTTCTACCAAAGATCTGATGAGTAACGTACCTATGAACAAGGTAAAAGACTTCGAGAAAGAATTGAGTACCGTTTTATCCGCCAGCCACGAAGACCTGGTAAACCAGCTTACTGAAGGTAAGTGGTCCGATGAAATCGCTGAAAAACTTACTGCAGTGATTACAGACCTCGCTAAAAGTTATTAACCTAACATAGACCAGGGTACAAACTATCCTGGTTTATTCATTTCACTGAGCGAACCACCAAGCCAAAATGTCTAATTTAAAAGAAGTAAAGAACAGGATATCTTCTGTACAGTCAACGCAGCAAATTACCAGAGCCATGAAGATGGTTGCTGCTTCAAAACTTCGTAAATCACAGGAAAGAATATATAAGCTGCGTCCATATTCAGAAAAACTTGGCCAGATTATTAACAATGTATCTGCCAGCTTAGACCAGGATGTAAACAGTAAGTACGCTGAAAAAAGAGAGGTTAATAAAGTATTATTAGTTGTATTTTCTTCTGACCGCGGACTTTGCGGAGCTTTTAACAGTAATGTCTTCAAAAAGGCCAGGAAAGTAGTAGCTGAAAACTATGCCGACGTTGAAGCTGCTAATAACCTGTACGTTCTTCCTATTGGAACAAAAGGCTCTGCTTTTTTCAAGAAGCGTAACTATCAGGTTATCGATGATTACGCCGAACTGTATGCTGACCATTCCTTTGATCATGTAGAACCTGCCGCATCTTACGTACTCGATCAGTTTGTGTCCGGTGAGTTTGACGAAGTTGTGCTGGTTTACAGTGCTTTTAAAAATGCTGTTACTCAAATACAAACGGCAACTACCCTTTTACCAATTGGTAGTATAGATGATACTGATGATAGTAGAGAAGGTACGAATACTAATGTAGATTATATCTTTGAACCCTCAGTTGAATATATGTTGGAAGTGCTGATTCCCCGATCGTTGAAAATTCAGTTTTACCGGGCTTTTCTGGAGTCGGCTGCCTCAGAGCAGGGTGCACGAATGACAGCCATGGACCAGGCTACCGATAATGCTGGAGAGTTATTAAATGAGCTTAAACTGACCTATAATCGTACCCGTCAGGCAGCAATTACAAAAGAGATCCTTGAAATTGTTGGCGGCGCAGATGCCCTATCAGGGTAATTCAGGTGCATAATGCTCCGGTTTTTATATGCTTTAAATCGTATTAGTATAGATGTAGCAGCAAGTGCAGGCATTTGCTGCTATTATTTTGCCCTTTATCTTAAGGCACCTGTTAACTATTCAGATGTATTTACTCTGGTTGTTGTAGTTTGGTGGGTTTACACGCTCGATCATTTAATTGATGCCTACCGTTCTCCCATTCAGGACAGGTCAGACCGTCATTATCATTACCAACGGTATTTTTTCTACTTTCTAGTCCTTTTTTCCTTTCAAACTGCTTCATTGGTAATACTGCTAAACTACTTACCTGAGAAGGTAACACTGGTAGGCACTTTCCTGGGTGTAATGGTTATCCTTTATTTTGCTTTAATTGTTAGTATTAACGGGCAATTACTGTTAATTAAAGAATTTCTTATTGCCACGCTGTATACTGCTGGTGTATGGCTTATTCCGCTAACCCTTGGTAATCCTACTGAGAGCGTAATTATATTAATCGTAGAGTTTTTTCTAATCGCATTAGTTAATTTATTGCTTTTGTCTTATCGTGATATTGAATACGATCAGAAGAATGGTTTTAGATCTTTTACTACACGTTTTGGCCAGAAAATAACTTTGTTTGTATGTTACCTTGCTATTGTACTACTACTAATTTGGGGTTTCTATCATTACATACTTGTGGGTGACCTAAAAGTGCAGGTTATTCTCTGTAGTATGGGCATTACGCTGATGATTGTATTGATCAATATCGATCGTATCGAGTACCCAGTGATAAGAGTAGTTGCTGATGCCACCTTTTTTATACCGTTGATTGGCTTATTTTTGCAGGATGTCAGACTTTAATGCTATTGCTCCATATTACGATTCAATTGTAAAACTAATTTTTGGGAATAGCCTGATTAAAATACAGCAGTTATCATTAAAGTATTTAAGTTCTGAAAGGCGGGTTTTAATTATTGGTGGGGGAACAGGTCGGGTATTTAAGGGCTTTGAGCATCAATGTAAATCTATACTGTATTTAGAGCCTTCGGAAAAAATGATACTCCAGGCCAAAAAGAACCTGAATATAAAGTACGTAACCTTCAGGAAAGGAAAAATTGATAAAGTACCACCTACCGAAAAGTTTGACCTGGTTATTACCAACTTTGTTATGGATATTTTTAGCAGAAGAGAACTGGAACAGTTTATTGGGGAAGTGGAAAGTAGGATGGCATCTGGCTGTTTGTGGATTGTTAGTGATTTTTCACTTGACAAAAGCCAAAATTACTATCATTTAAAAAAGCGGCTTGTGCAATTAATGTACGCTTTTTTTTCAATAACAAGTAATTTACGAAACAACCAGCTTTATGACTACAGGAATGAACTTTCAAATCGAGGATACGATGAAATTCAGTGTTATGAAACATTAGGTGGATTTGTATTCAGCAGTATTTTTCAGGAAAGGTTGTCTTCCGACAAAGGCAAGTGAGCCACGCTGATCATTTCTAAAACCTCAGTTACCATGTTTCTGGACCCAATGAAAAAAGGCACTCGCTGGTGTAGTTCATCGGGTTTGATTTCGAGTATTCGTTTGTAGCCGCTAGTAGCCATTCCCCCAGCTTGTTCGGCAATAAACGCCAGGGCGTTACATTCGTATAGTAAGCGAAGTTTTCCTTGCTGATGCTTATCGGTAGATGGATAAAGATAAATGCCCCCTTTTAACAAGTTCCTGTGAAAGTCACCAACCAGTGAACCAATGTATCGGCTTGAAAATCTTTTTTCCTTACAATTGGCTATGTACTGCTGTACCTGTTCATTAAAATCAAGCACATTACCTTCGTTGACCGAATATATTTGCCCGTCAACTGGTGTTTTAATATTCTGATGAGACAGAAAAAATTCACCCAGAGAAGGTTCGTAAGTAAAACCATTAACTCCATTACCGGTAGAAAACACGAGCATGGTAGATGACCCGTAGAGAATATAACCTGCCCCTACCTGCTGCGTACCGGGCTGCATCACATCTTCATTGGTTACCGGACTACCAGGCCTGGATTTCCTCCTGTAAATGGAAAAAATAGTGCCTATAGAAACATTAACGTCGATATTTGATGAGCCATCGAGTGGATCAATTGCAACGACATATTTACCAAAAGGATTACCCAATTCTACCACTTCCTCGTCTTCTTCAGAAATTAGGGCACACACCTCTCCACCATTTCTCAAGGCCCGGGTAAAACGAATATCAGCAATAACGTCAAGCTTTTGTTGGTTTTCCCCCTGGATATTCTGTTCACCTATTTCTCCAGCGATATTTGCAAGCCCTGCTTTATTTATTTCTCGATTAAGAATCTTACTGGCCAGTGCAATATCGCGTAACAGTTGAGATAGCTCGCCAGTAGCGTAGGGAAAATCTTCCTGATTCTTTCTAATAAACCTGTCGAGCGTAGTTCCTACCGGTAATCCAAGGTTACTTTTAGCCATATTTAAATTGAGTAATAGTAATAAAGAACACCCACAAATATATAATGCAATCGTTTGCGATCAAATTCAGAATAAAATGATTTTAAAGTATTATTGCAATTTTTTTATAATTCGTCGAATGGCGCCGAGGTAACTGTTTCCAAATAAATTCAAATGAACCAGCAAGGGATATAAGTTATAAATTTCTACTCTTTCCCTAAATCCTTCTTTCAGTGGAAGCATATTTTCGTAAGCTCTGTAGAACCGGTCGTCAAAACCACCGAAGAGAAAAGTAAAACTGATTTCAATTTCCCTGTTTCCATAGTAAACGGCCGGATCGATCAGACAAGGTTCCCCCTTGTCATCAATCATCACATTGCCACTCCACAGGTCACCGTGTAACAAAGCAGGATCTTCGTCGGGTAATATATCAGGCAACCGCTTGTAGATCGTTTTAAATTCATCAACGAATTGCTGGTCAATCCTTTCGTTGTAAAGTGCTAACCCCAGTTGAACGTTAAGCCTATTTTCAATAAAAAAGTTGATCCAATTATCGTAAAATGTATTTTTCTGGGGGAGCCTTCCGATGAAATTATCTTCCTCGAGCCCGTGCTGACGTTTTGAATGCTGGTGAAGCCGCGCGAGTCCGTAGCCAAGCATTTCCCAATAGTCGGGAGAGGGACGCTGACTATCGATGTATTCCATTAGTATGTAATTTTTCTGATCGGTTTGTCCGTAGCCGTAAACGTCCGGAACTCTGATCTCTTTTGCCTCTTGTAGAAGCCTGAGCCCTTTAGCTTCCAGATCGAACATACTCTCATCGTAATTATCATTATACTTTACCAGGTAATTGCCTTTGTTTGTATTCAGTTGCACGGCATTGTTTATACATCCCCCAGATTGAAATGAAAATGAGTTAAGACGAATCTGCTCCCCTAACGATTGAAAAAGAAGCTGTTCAAAAAATTGGTTCTGGTTGGTTTCCAGCATATCAGTTTATTTTACCTTCAATCAGTTGATCTAAAAAATTAGTGCACCCATCATATAAAAGATGATAAAGGTTTTCGAAATCTTTGGAATTTCCGTGGTAAGGATCGGGCACTTCATTAACAGGAAGGAAATCGGCCATTTTAATTATCCTGGCATTACCGTTAACCTGCTTACTAAACTGGTAAGTAAATCGATAATTATGATCGTCCATGGTTATAACGTGCGTAAAATCGAAAAAGTCATCAGCAGTAAGCTGACGTCCACGGTGTTGACTTACTATTCCATTTTCATTAAGCACCTGTAAAGTTCTTCTATCGGGCGGGGAGCCTAAATGATAATCAGCTGTCCCCGCTGAATCGATGAATACTTCATCATCCAACCCCCTGGCCGAAACCAGTTTTCTGAATATACCCTCAGCCATGGGTGAACGGCAAATATTCCCAAGGCACACAAATAATACTTTTTGCATTAGCTATGAATTAATACAGTTGACACGCCCACTGCAAAAGCAAATGGGGTTCTTGCCCAACGCACGGGTGCCCCACCGGGACCAATCCCTCCACGTTACCGGACACTGGTACAGCCCGTACCAGAATATTTTGCGCAGCATTTACATCTGCGTTTGCGGTGTAGCTGCACTTGACACCGGCAAACTGACTTTACGTTTTTCTGTTTTCCTTAGCTACATGGCCGCAGGGATAACACCTACGACCAGTATTCTTTTTTATTTTTGTACGTCTTTATCATGACAATAAGTATATAATTTTATACAGACCTCTTCAAATGCCAACGCTCCTTATCGCGCGACGACCGTCTCACCCCTAAAGCAGTGGGATGTAGCTCATCAGCTTAAATTACAATCATTAAAACCCATGTTGTAGAATAGTTAAAACTGAGGAGAAAAAAAATATACAAAGGGATCTCTCAATTGTTAAAGCTGCCTTCCAGGCACTGGTAAATAGCTTAAAGGAGCCAGTAAAAAAAATATCATATTTTTCTTAAACATGTGGTTACCTTTTGTACTCGGGTAGTATATATAGGTACATAACACAAATTTATTCATACACCTGTTTTAGAAAAGAAACCCCCCTTTTAAAGGGGGTTTTTCTTTTTACTGCAAAAAAGATCTCATTGACCCGTATTCTTTCAAGTTAAAATTTTAGGGCAGAGTTTTTTAAGCTTTGTTGTTGTGTGTT
>CAZIWJ010000143.1:0-9128 GCA_964542855.1 uncultured Roseivirgaceae bacterium | reverse complement strand
TTTATTAACATTTATACAAAAACTGAGTAAAATAGAAATAGGGCAGTATCAACTGTTTTCATACTTACTGTTCTATTTAATACCTTAAGAAATTGCTGTGTATTGTATAAAAAGTTACATCAATTAGGTGTGAGAAGTTGAAAAAATTACCTTCAGAAATATGCCTGTTATAAGCAAAAAAAAGGAAGTGTACCCGGTAAGTGGGATGCTCACGCATTATTTAAAAAACAATGAGCGGGCCATATCAATTGATATAGATTATGATGAATTGCTACGTTTCAGCAATTCAATAACCCTTTATGATAAGAGAGGTGATGACACCTTATGGGAAACCACTTTTTATCCGCATCATGATATGGATCGTATTTATCATGAGCTGAAAAAAATATACTCGCTGCTCAAAGCCGACGGAGACCTGTCAGTAATGAACCACTTATTCATAGATCGGGTAGACTTGTGTATGTATGGTAATACCCAGCCATTCAGGGTACGTATTGTAAATAGAATTAACGATAACTTCGATTACTTTTACGTAAAGCGAGCCGATGCCTCAAGGATATACGGTTTGGAACTAGAGCACCTTCTTTCACCTAATCGTATTAGTTTCCTTATACACAATGATACACTTATAGAAGAGCATATTGCTGGATTACCAGGTGAGCAGTTTTTCAACATGTACATAGAAGATGAAAATCTGAATCGCATTCGTTTAGCCAAGGAATTTATAAAATTCAATGAACGTTGTTTTGTGAGATTGCTAGGAGATATGCACTCCAGTAATTTTGTTATTGATATAACTCCTGATTTTGATGACCTTCATTATCGAATAAGGGCCATTGATTTCGACCAGCAATCGTACGAAGGGAAGAAAAAGGTATATATGCCTCAGTACTTTAAACAGAATAACCCGATTATTGAGGTTGGCCTAACCTGTATGACTCCTGAAACCGTTCGACAATATCAGACAGAGGAAAGATCCCTGATTGCTAATCGGGTTAAAACCTCCCGCTACCAGTTGAAAGATTTGCTAGACGCCATGTCAGCAGACTACATTGCTCCTCAGGAAAATGTGTATCAACTACGAGATGAGCTGGCAGATCATTACAAAAGCAGTAGTTTTAAGAAATGCAGAAACATGGGGGAAATTGTAAAAATGAGCCTTCGTTCTGCTTTAACGTAAATTTAAATGTATCCAGGATATGAGTAGAGGTTTTGATTATGTATCGTTCCAGGAAAAACTGGATAATGTTCATGAATGGCCGTCGCTATACATGTTCAAATTTTTGGTACCCAGGGGAAATGAGCACAAGATATTCTCGCTTTTCCCGAAAAACGAATTATCTACCCGTCATTCTAGCAAAGGAAATTATGTTAGTGTTACGGCCAAGGTGATGATGGGCTCTAGCGAGGATGTTATCGCTATTTACAAAAAAGCCCACAAAGTAGAAGGAATATTATCACTTTAAAATTTATAACTATGAGCAACTGGAAAGAAGAAAATAATAAGCTTACGCAGACTTTTAAATTTAACGATTTCGTAGACGCTTTTGCTTTTTTAAACAAGGTGGCTATTCTAGCTGAAAAGGCCAATCACCACCCGGAAATCTTTAATGTTTACAATACTGTTACCATTTCTCTAACCACTCACGATGCAGGCAATACTGTTACCGATAAAGACCGAAACCTGGCAAAAGCAATCGACGCAAAGGTTTAAACCTGATTAACTATTTTCCGGGAATGACATCCTCCATCGACACCTCTTTTTATCTGGTTCCCACACCAATTGGCAACCTGCAGGATATTACATACCGTGCTGTCGAGATTTTAAAAAAAGTAGATACTATTCTCGCGGAAGATACTCGTAAATCAGGTATACTGCTTCACCATTATGGAATTGGAACCAAAATGAAAAGTTTTCATGCTTTTAACGAACATAAGCAGCTTAATCAGTTGGTCGACCGTTTGTTAGAAGGTGAAACAATGGCACTGATTACTGATGCAGGTATGCCTGGTATATCTGATCCAGGGTTTCTTTTAGCAAGAGCATGTGTTGAAAATGGTGTTTCGATAGAATGTTTACCCGGTCCAACGGCTTTCATTCCGGCTTTAATTAAATCTGCTTTACCAGCAGATCGTTTTGTATTTGAAGGGTTTCTACCTCATAAAAAGGGTAGAAAAACACGAATTGAGCTACTGCAAAACGAGAGCCGAACGATTATACTATATGAATCGCCTCATCGGATTGTTAAAACCTTGGGTCAGTTTATTGAGTACATGGGGACTGAACGTCGGGCTTCTGTATCGCGTGAACTGACTAAAAAATACGAAGAGACTGTAAATGGAACTTTACAGTCTCTTTATGAACATTTTTCCAGTATTTCTCCGAAAGGGGAGTTTGTTCTTATTATTGCTGGAAAAAACTAATTCTCTTCTTTGTCTTTACTTTGCTCTTTAATTTCGTCTAAATCTTCACGATCTCTGAGCTTCTTATCATCCACCCTGGTATTCAGGAACTTGTTCAAATCGTCAATCTTTAAATTACTTTTAATTTCGCCAAAGCTATCGATCTTGATCTCAAATCCATTCAGTTCATTGGCTACCTTTGGCTTAACTCGGTTTTCCAGTCTTTTTCTTCCCATAATAATATTAAGGTTTTACCTGATTACTCAATTTGTCAGTTGCTAATTGTATTCTATTGGTTATTTCATTTGATCCGAGTATGGTTAAAACACTCATCAAATCAGGTCCAGAGCCTGAACCAGTTATTGCTAAACGTAAAGCCGGCAATACTTTACCGGTATTTATTCCTTCCTCTTCAAGCGTTTTATGTAGTAGCTCGCGGTACTGATCGGCAGTGAGGTTATCTTCTCTCTCTAATACTTTTGCAAAATGCTCAAGACCTCTTACGGCTTCTTCAGTCCACTTTTTACGGACAATTTTTTCAGAATATTCTGAAGGTTCGAAGAAGAAGAATAAACCATTACTCCAGAATTCGTTTGGAAATGTAACCCTGTCTTTCATGGATTCTACAATTTGAGTAGCTTTTTCGAGGGTACAATCCACACCGTGTTCTTCTGCTTTTGCTATAATTATACGGGCTAAATCTTCAGAAGATTTAAGTTTTATATATTGCTGGTTATACCACCGTGCTTTATTAATATCGAACTTGATACCCGATTTACCTACCCGCTCCAGGCTAAATTTATTTATTAGTTCTTCCTTAGAGAATACTTCCTGTTCACCGCCAGGATTCCATCCCAAAAAGGCTAGGAAATTCACTATTGCCTCTGGCAGATAACCTTCGTCTTTAAAACCTATTACCTGTTTACCATCATCTTCGTGCCATTCCAGGGGAAATACGGGGAAACCGTACTTTTCACCATCTCGCTTGCTCAATTTACCATTACCATCAGGCTTTAGTAGCAACGGTAAGTGGGCAAACTCAGGCATCTTGTTTTCCCAACCCAGAAATTGATAAAGCAAAACATGCGTAGGAGCAGAAGGTAACCATTCTTCTCCTCTAATTACATGAGTGATGGCCATTAAATGATCATCTACTACATTGGCCAGGTGATAAGTGGGTAGCCCGTCTGACTTCATCAGCACTTTATCATCGAGGGTAGAGGAATGTACCATAATCCATCCCCTAACCCGATCATGAAACCGGACTTCCGCCTTACGAGGTACTTTTAATCGTATTACATACGGATCGCCTGATTCCAGTCGTTTTTTCACTTCATCTTCCGGCAATGTGAGGGAGTTTTTCATCGTTAACCGGGTAATTGCGTTGTACTGCGGAGTAGCTACCCTGGCTGCTTTTAGTCGCTTTCGCATCGCTTCCAGTTCCTCAGACGTATCGAATGCGTAATATGCATGTCCCGCATTAATTAATTGCTGAGCGTACTGCTGGTACTGATTGCTTCTTTCCGACTGACGATAAGGCCCATACTCACCTCCAGATTTTACTCCCTCGTGAGGTAAGATTCCACACCACTCTAATGCACGGTAAATGTAATTCTCTGCCCAGGGCACCAAACGATTTTGATCAGTATCTTCAATTCGTAAAATAAATTTACCCTGGTGTTTACAAGCAAACAGGTAGTTGTAGAGTGCTGTTCGTAGTCCTCCAATATGCAAAGCCCCGGTAGGACTGGGGGCAAAACGTACCCTCACATTTTTTTCCATAGCTAAATTCGTACCGTTTAATAACTAAACCGCCGTCTACGGTAATGGTTATACTTTTGTTTGATTATACTGTTATAACTCTTTTTAGTACGTTCGAACTGAGTTTTACCTGCCTGCGGTAACCTACCAGTGTTATCGCAATATTTACGGAAGCGATTAGTAGTACAATCAGGCCGTTACGAATGTTAATATTTACTAAAAAGAAATAGATCGTTAGGCTTATCAGTACCAAAGACCAAAACACGAGATATATTTTAGTTACTGCCAATAACTGGTACTCAACAAAAACAATACAGCTTTCTTTTGCGTCTTCGATTTTTCCTTTGATGACTGGAATAAAGTAATCCGTTTTTCCTGTAACCGGCATCATGGTAAACCCTTCATCAGTTAGTTTTCCCCTGAACAGATAGTCTGTATTCTGTCTTTGAAATTGCTGTAACGGTTCAGCGTCCAGCACCTCTTCAAGCAATTGAATGACGGTTGAATGCTCAGCAGGCAGAATGAACGTTTCGCTATACGTGGGAAATATCGACATCCCTTAAATTACCTACTGAATTGCAATGCAGGAAATTTCCACATTTACATGCTTGGGTAAATCGGCTACTTCCACCGTTTCTCGTGCCGGAGGAATATCAGTGAAGTACTGGCCGTAAGCGTCGTTCAAAGTGCTAAAAAGCTTCATATCTTTGATAAAGATAGAGCACTTAACCACGTTATTGAAGGTCATGCCTGCCTCTCGGAGAATAGCATCCAGGTTTTTCATCACCTGATGAGTTTCTTCGGTTAGGTTTTCATTTACCATTTCACCAGTTTGTGAATCAACGGCCATCTGACCTGAAACGTATAATGTTCCATTAGCCAATATGGCCTGATTGTAAGGCCCAATGGGGGCTGGCGCCTGATCTGTTTTAATTGCTTTTTTATTCATTTTTTACTTATGAAGGCTTATAATTAATTTGGAGAAGCAAAAATACGGGAACGTTGTTGTAAACTGTGCAATTAACCGCAAGCATGGCCGTTTCTACCATTAATATTTCATTTCCGCACGTACGAAACAGAACAGCTTCTATTTCACCGACCTGATCTACGGCTACTTTCCCCACAAAGTTTACGCGGTTTCACCGAAAAACGGTACCAGTAAACTTCTTTTAAACGTACAGAACGTTGGTTAAAAACTCATACAGCAGAACAATAATTTATACGTTGAGTTAATCGCCAGTGTAACGTAACACCAGATATATTTTTATGATTCAGCGAACTTCCAACCAAAGAGAATTAGAACGTACGCTCGAAAAACTTCGAGAAGGTTATCACCGAAGATTAGAGCGTAAATTAAAATTACTTTCTCACAGGCTTAATTAGCGTATGGCCACAGCCTTATTTTCCTGCTGATAATTGATTTGATTTAATTTATAGTTCATTTCTTCCATTTTTGAAGTGAAGGACAATTTAAATTTATCTTTTATCGGTTCAGTAGGTGGCGCTTCAACATCATTAGGATTAATAGCCGAACCATTTTTCCAAAACCGAAAATCCAGATGCGGTCCGGTAGAAAGCCCTGTACTACCTACGTATCCGATAACATCACCTTGCTTTACTGCTTTTCCCGACTTAATCCCCCTGGCATAGCCTGACAAGTGGAGATAGCCCGTAGTATATACTCCGTTATGCTTTATTTTTATCATTTTGCCTGCTCCACCGCTGTATGCTGCTTTCACTACTACACCGTCACCTACTGAGCGTACAGGAGTTCCTCGCGGCGCAGCGTAATCTATGCCCAAATGTGGTCTTCGAACTTTCAAGATAGGATGTAAACGGTTGTAGGAGAAGTTAGAGCTGATTCTGGAATAGCGCAACGGAGCTTTTAAAAAGGCTTTTTGTAAGCTTTCTCCATTTTCGTCGAAATAGTTTGCACTGCCTCCTTGCTCGAAATAATAGGCATTAAATGATTCTTCTCCATAACTAAACGTTGCGCCGAGTATTTTTCCGAGGCCAACCGGCTGGTTATCCACTAGTAGCTCCTCGTATACTACTTTAAACCGATCGCCTTTATTCACCCGAAAAAAGTCTATTTGCCAGGCGTACACATCGGTTAGCTTGTAAACAAGCTCTGGATTAACCCCCTGGTCAACAGCTGTTTGATAAAGTGAGTAGTTAATCACACCTTCGAAGCTTTGTTGCACGGTATCAATTTTTCGTTGTCCGCGGTATATTTCCATAGTTGTATCCAAACCGTAAACTACGTATTCGGTAGGTGTATGCTCATAAATAAAATACTTTGGCGTATGGTCCTGATCTTTCTGAAGAAGCACCTTATACTTGTTATTAACCCTCATTTTGCGCACATCGAAAACATCCGCACTCTTGCGAGCCAGTTTATCGATCACCTGAGAAGGAACATTGTACTGGTTCAGGATTTGCCCTAAAAACTGACGAGGTTTAATCTTATCTTCTACTACATCGTAGGCTCTAAGTGAAACGCCAAATTTATTGCTGCCTTCTGGTTTTTCCGGAATCGGTCTGTCGTTTACACTGGTAAGCTGCATGATATTTTCGTTACCAAGAGCAACTGTAACATCGAGAGGCCTGTAAAGATCAGAACTCAGGCGAAGACCAATAAAAAGTGCAATAAGTGTAACTCCACTTATCAGGCTAATGAATTTGCTGTCAGATTTCAAAAGGTTGCTTTTAGGTTTAAACTGTTTTGTAACAATGTATAACGATATTGTTGCAATAATGCAAAATAAACTCCTGGCTGATAGAATTTATATTTTAATTAACGGTTTGCCAGGGTTTCTTCCAGAGTAATTCCTTCTTTGAAATGTTGTTCCCCCTCATCTAAAAAGTTTACAAAACGCTGAACGTTTAAATCGTACGCTTTTGGCTCGACCATTAACTCACCGTTTGTATTCAGCAGCACGTAATAGGGTTGCGCGTTGTTATTAAACCGGTTGATCTGGAAATCTGCATTTTGCGCACCGATTGTTTTCTTTACCTTATCATCGTAAGTAGATACATACCATTCTTCCTCAGGTAACTTTTTCTTGTCGTCTACATAAAGGGCCAGTACAACGTAATCCTTTTTCAGACGCTTTAATACGGCAGGGTCAGACCAGACAGCTGCTTCCATTTCCCGGCAATTAACACATCCGTGCCCGGTGAAATCTATAAAAATGGGTTTACCCTGTGCCTTGGCACATGCTAACGCCTGATCGTAATCGAAATAGCCTTCAATCCCATGCGGAAAATCCAGGAACTCATTAAACCTTGGCTCTTCGCAGGTTCCTGCCGTTGTGTTACTCAGTAGTGGTTGAGGTTGATCTGTGTTATTGTACTCCTGGTTGGCTTCTACCTGCTCGGCAATTAACAGGGGCACGTTAAAATCGTGCGTATGCATGGGAGGGAGGTAACCTGCCATAGTTTTTAGCTGTGCGCCAAATAGTCCGGGAATCAGGTATACCACAAAGGTGAAGGTGGCGATAGACAGCAGAAAACGGGGAACCGGGATGTTTTCCATTTTGCTGTCGTGAGGCAACCGAATTTTCCCTAACAAATAAAAGCCCATCAGAGTAAAAATAACGATCCAGATAGCCAGGTAAACTTCCCGATCCAAAATATTCCAGTGGTATACCTGATCGACTATACTCAAGAATTTAAAAGCAAAGGCCAGTTCCAAAAATCCAAGGATTACCTTAACGGAATTTAACCAGCCTCCGGATTTAGGCAGGCTGTTTAGCCAGCCTGGGAATACGGCAAATAAAGTAAACGGGATAGCAAAGGCCAGCGAGTACCCAAACATCCCGATAACGGGTTTAATTACTTCTCCACCTGCTGCTGCAACCAATACGCTTCCTGCGATAGGCCCGGTGCAGGAAAACGAAACCAGTGCCAGGGTAAATGCCATAAAAAAAGCACCAGTGAACCCGCCGCGGTCAGATTGTTGATCTGCTTTATTTATCCAGTTGCTTGGCAACACTATTTCAAACATTCCAAAAAAGGAAAGAGCAAAAACGGTAAAAATCAGGAAGAAGAGTATATTCGGCAGCCAGTGTGTGCTTAACCAGTTAGCAAATGCAGGACCGAACAGAGCAGATACTACTGTTCCGATAACGGTGTAAATGAGGATAACAGAAAACCCGTAGAAAAGTGCAGTTTTAATTGACCTGGAGTGGGTTTGATTTCTTTCCTGCTTGGTGAAGAAAGCAACTGTCATGGGAATCATCGGATACACGCACGGGGTCATAAGCGCCAGTAAGCCCCCACCGAAAGCAGCAATAAAAAAAGCAATTAAACCTGAGCTAGTCCGGGTTTTTGTTGCTGTTGTAACTTGTTCGTCGTTTTTAATGATGGATTGATCAGGTACTGACTCAACATTTGGCTTTGCGCTTACTGTAAAATCTTTGTTAAAAGGAATGCACTTACCGCTAATGTCTGAACAAACCTGGTACGATACAGACCCTTCAATACCGTTGAAATTTTCGTTGAGAACGGTAATGGACTGGCGAAATTCTGCTGTCTTTTTGAAGTAAGTATAATTTCCTCCCCACAGGTCATCATACTTTTCCTTCGACCCAATTGGCCGAATATCCCCGTTTAGCTCATATGAAGGATCTTCAGCGAATGAAAATTCTGTTACTATAGGCCCCAGATCAGGGCTAAAATCAGTTGAATACAAGTACCAGTCTTTATCAATATCAGCGGTAATAACCAGTTCAACTTTCGAACCCTTGGAAAAGTCATCTGAAGAGAAGGATTGTTGCCATTTTGCCGGATCCAGTACCTGCCCCTGCACTGAACTGTAAAACAATAATATACTGACGAAGCTGAAGAATACTTTCATTAAGAAGTTCTTTTGTACAGTCTAAATATAACGCACCAAATTAATCGTTGGTTGCTTTTAGTCAACTACTTTACCTGTAAACCGATATCTTCTTCTCAGAGCC
>CAZIWJ010000142.1:0-9473 GCA_964542855.1 uncultured Roseivirgaceae bacterium | reverse complement strand
CGGCTGCAGGCCCTCAATGCCGGTACTTTCGATATCAATACCGCCTGTACCGGGTTCGTAACAGCTCTCGACGTGGCTGCCCGCTACATCATGACCGACGATCGCTACCAGCAGGTACTGGTGGTTGGCGGCTATACAATGAGCAAGCACCTCGACCCTACTGATAAAAAAACAGTTACCTTGTTTGCCGATGGAGCCGGGGCCGTAATTTTATCTTCCGAAGCCGCTAAACCGGGGGAAGCCAAAGGATTTCTAACCGGTAGCCTCCGTACCCGCGGCGAATACCACAGCTGGATGGGGATTTACGGCGGGGGAGCCCGGCAGCCGTTTAACGAGGAGGTGCTGGCACAGGGCGACCATAAGCTGAGGTTTGTTCGCCGGTTTCCTAAAGAAATTAATCCGGGGGTTTGGAGCGAAATGATAAAGGAAAGTTGCGATTATTTGCAAATAACTCCCAACCAGGTTGATCATTTTCTGTTTACCCAGCTAAATTACAATCTGATTCACGAAACCCTGAACCGACTGAACCAGCCGCACCACAAGGCCCATACCATTATGCAACGCTACGGCTACACCGGATCGGCCTGCATTCCCATGGCGCTGCACGATGCGGTAGAAAAAAATTTAATTCAGCGCGGCGATCTGTTATTTTTAATTGGCTCAGGAGGAGGTCTTGCCTTTGCCTGTGCCGCAATACGATATTAGTATGAACGACATGGCATCCGAACAACAAATTGGCGCTACCTGGGTACTGGTGATCCTGTACATGGTAGTAGTACTGGGCTTCGTGGTCCGCGGCGCCCGCAAAACCAAAAGCATTAACGATTATGCCATCGGCAACCTGGGGTTTTCCCCCATACCTGTGGGGCTGGCCCTGGCTGCCAGCATGACCAGTGCAGCTACCTTCATTATTAACCCGGGCTTCATTGCCCTTTACGGCATCAGCGGGGTTATTTCCTTTGGGGTGGTAATGCCACTGGCCATTTACGGCTCGCTTATCGTCATTACTAAAGGGTTCCGGCGGTACGGTTCCAGTGTAAAAGCCCTTACCATGGCACAATGGATGGGTAAAATGTATAACAGCAAGGCCTATGCCCTGTTTTTTGTCGTGCTTTCGCTGCTACTCATTACCTTCATCGTACTTATTTGCGTAGGATTAACGCAGGTATTATCAAACGCCCTGAATGCCGATCCTACCTGGGTACTGGGAACAATTATTGTGTTTGTATTCGGCTACATGATGTTTGGCGGAGCCAATTCCATGGTGTATACCAATGCCATTCAGGCTTCCCTCATGCTGATTGTAGCAGTTATTTTACTGGCCTCCGGGGCAAATTACTTTGAGGGCGGAATAAGCGGTTTCCTGGAGCAGTTGCGCAGCATCGACCAGGACCTGGTGGGCACCACCAACCCGAACAGCTTCCTGTTCCGCGATTATTTTGAAATCATCTTCTGCCAGTTGGTTATCGGTATTGCTATTGTTTGCCAGCCCCACATCATGACCAAAAGCCTGTTGCTGAAAAAAGACCGCGATGTAAACCGCTTCCTGGGTGTAGCCATTGCGGCCCTGATTTTGTTCTTTTCCGTGGTGTTCGTAGGGCTGTACGTTCGCCTCTACTTTCCCGATTTAACAGCCAGGGGAAAGGCGCTTCCCATGGACAGCCTGGTGTCGGCATACGTGGTCAGTAAATTTTCAGTATCCATCAGCCTGGTTGTTATCCTCGGGTTGATTTCGGCCGGATTATCAACGCTGGAAGGACTCGTGCAATCGCTCAGCACTACCATTACTACCGACTTCCTGGACCCGGTAGCCGGAAAAGCGCTCGGTTTTCATCGGCCGCAACGACAAATACTCGTTAACAAACTGGTTATCGTGGTGCTGGCCATGGTGAGCTTCGGTTTATCGTATCAGCAACTGGTTAATCCTAACCTGAGTGTTGGTATCTTTGCCCAGAATGGGGTGTATGCCTATTTTTCGGCAGCTTTTGTACCCGTTATTTTTGGCACTTTCCTGAAGCAGGTTCCCTTGCAGGCGGCTTTCGGTGCCTCGTTAACCGCTGTAATTATTCACTTTTCTGTGTATTACGGTCGGTTTACCCCGTACATGCAGGAACCTGTTAATAACCCGGCTATCGCAGCCACCTACGCCATTATCGGATCACTGCTGGTGGGCGGCATGTTGCACCTGATATACCCTAAAAAATCTGTTCCTGAACCGGTAAAAACGCAAAATAATGTATACTAAAGACTGGCTTAGCCGCTGGGCAGTATACAGCCCGGATAAAACGGCTATTGAAGAATATGAACCCGATCGCAGCATTTCCTACGATCAACTGAACCGTTATGCCTGTAAGCTGGCTCACTGGCTTACCCAAAAAGGATTAACCAAAGGCGACCGGATATTCATTATTGCTGAACACAGCATTGAAATGGTGGCTTTATTCGGGGCGGCCCAGAAAACGGGAGTTATCCTGGTACCGGTTAATTACCGGCTGGCCAAACCGGAAATTGCTTACCTGGCCGAAAATAGTGGGCCCGAATTAATTCTTTACGAAGAACAGTTTGCCGATAAGTTACCACAGAATATTTCAGAAAAAGATATCCCGGCAATGCTCATGGAACAGGTGTTAGCAATGAGTGATGCCAGCTACCCTGAAAGCTTTGAAGCCGTTCCGCTATCAGAGCAAGACCCCGTTTTTATCCTTTATACTTCCGGAACTACCGGCTATCCGAAGGGGGCTTTATACACCCACGGCATGTTGTTCTGGAACAGCCTGAATACCGGTATCAGCTTTTCCCTTACCCCCAACGACCATACTGTAAACTGCATGCCCGGGTTCCATACCGGCGGCTGGAATGTATTGCTCACGCCCATGCTGCACCATGGGGCTACCGTAGGCCTGGTTAAGAAATTTGATGCCAGTAAAATGCTCCGCCTGCTCGAGAACCGGGGATCAACCATTTTTATGGGGGTTCCTACCATGCTGAAAATGATGGAGCAGGATCCGGCCTACAATACCGTTAAACTGGAACGGATGAAATACCTTATTGTAGGGGGAGAAGCCATGCCCCATCCACTCATTCAGGCCTGGCACCGGAAAGGGGTTAGTATTAGGCAAGGCTTCGGCCTTACCGAAGTGGGGCCGAATTTAACCTCCCTGCAACATCGTGATGCCGAACGCAAGCTGGGTTCGATCGGGAAGCCCAACTTTTACGTGGCACTGGAACTGTTCGATGACGACTTTAACCCGGTGCCTCCGGGCGAAATCGGTGAATGTTGTTTAAAGGGCGAAGCAGTAACCACCGGCTACTGGCAGAATGAAGAAGCCACCCGCAAGTCATTCCGCGATGGCTGGTTTAAAACCGGCGATTTAATGCGGCGCGATGAAGAGGGGTACCTGTACGTGGTAGACCGGAAAAAAGCGATGTTTATTTCGGGCGGGGAGAATGTATATCCGGCCGAGGTGGAGCGGGCACTATTGAAAGCCCGCGGCGTGAGCGAAGCAGCAGTTGTAGGCGTTCCCGACGAACGCTGGGGCGAGGTGGGCAAAGCTTTCCTGGTAGTGGAAGAAGGAACTTCACTCGATGCAGTTCGTGAACACTGTATAGCGCAGCTGGCAAAGTTTAAAGTACCCAAATATTTTAATTGCCTCGCTGAACTGCCCAAAAACGGCAGCGGTAAAATTGACCGGAAAAAACTTAAGGAACTGTAAACAAGCCTGGTTCCCAGTTTAATAACAGGGCTTTAGTTCAATGTAAAACCAGACAACCTCATGATGAAAACATTAATCCTTACCATGCTCATTCCACTGCTGGCCCATACTTTTACCCGGGCCCAGACAATTAGCAACACGATTAAGCCTTACCCTTATCGTACCCAATCTGTAACAGTGCGCGACACCATTGATATTGCTTACGTAGATGAAGGCGAAGGGGAAGAAGTGCTGCTGTTCGTGCACGGATTGGGTTCTTACCTTGCCGCCTGGAATAAAAATATTTCCGTACTCAGCAACCAGTATCGCTGCATTGCCCTCGATTTACCCGGCTACGGCCGCTCGACGAAAGCAGCTTACCCGGGAACCATGTCGTTTTATTCCAATATCCTGGCCGAAATGCTACAGGCCCTGGATATTCAAGAGGTAACCCTGGTCGGGCACTCCATGGGAGCACAAATCAGTTTAACCACCGCTTTACAGCACCCCCGGGTGGTGAAAGGAATGGTGCTCGCTGCCCCGGCCGGTTTCGAAACCTTTACCGAACAGGATGCCCAGGTGTTAAAATCGGCAACTGTTCCTAAAGCGGTTGCTGCTGCGCCGGCCGAACAGGTGAAATTCAATATTGGCCAAAATTTTTATGAGTTTCCCAACGATGCAAAATTCATGATTGAAGACCGGCTGGCCATGACTTCTACCGAAGATTTCATGACGTACTGCACGGTTGTTTCCAATAACGTTAGGGGAATGCTGGCCGAACCGGTATTTAATAGCCTGGATGAAATTGAAAAGCCGGTACTGGTAGTTTACGGGGCAAACGATGCGCTTATCCCTAACCGTTATCTGCATAAGAACCTTACCACCCTGGAGGTAGCCGAAGCCGGGGTTGATGCCCTGCCCAACGCACGGCTGGAAATTATTCCGGAGTGCGGCCATTTTGTTCCCTTTGAAAAAGCTGATAATTTTAATACCCTGGTTAAAGCGTTTATGTCAGGCTTGTGAAACAGCAGCTTAAAAAGTTCAGTACATTTGCAGAAGAAATCCTTCCTCATGAAGCTACCTACCTGTTAAGCATTGAACAATTCGAGGACGAAGAAAAACGAAAAATTCTGCAGCGGATTGCCCATAACAGTAACCACTTTAACAATCCGCTGCCTTTCGATACTTCCATTAACAAAAGGAAATACTCTAACCTGAAAAACTGGGTTCAGGACCGGTTGCACGAAATTAATGTAGATGTTCATTTCGAGTGGATCAACGAAATGGAACGAAAGGTACTCACCGATACCATCACCCCTCGGGAGGAAACCCACCTGCTGAAAACGCTGAAGCAGTACCGTTACCCCAGCTACTACTTTATTAAGTTTTACGAACTGATGCTGAACTTCCGTCAGTTTCTCCTGATTCGGTTACGTTACGATTCCCATAGGGTGGTAGATGAGTTCATCAGTAACTATCGTGAACAATATACTACCTGCCGCGACATCTCCCTGCAACTGCACGAAGCTACTGTAGATATCATCGACCAGTATTACCTGAATAATACCGAGTCGCGGCAGTGGGAAGACTGGCTCACCAACATCTTCTACGATGACGAGATGGACGGCTTTAACCGGTACTTTGCAGTAATCCGGCTTACGTTTATGTACTTCAACTACCGGGAATTTGAAAAGCTGAAGGCGATTTACGACCACCTCGATATACTATTGGAACAAGGCTACTTTTACTCTAAACGGATTCTTTATAATTATTACGCCAACCGACTGATGCTGCATTCCAAGTTCGATGTACTGCAACAGGCCGAAGAATACGGGTATTTATCGATTCGCCAGAAAAATACCGATCACTTGCAGTACCTCACTAATTTTAGTTCTATCTTACTGCGGCAGGGGAAAATTGACCAGGCCCTGAGCCTGATGAAAGAAACCCTTTCCGAAATGAATACCTCCCTGAACCTGCATAATAAAATTGGCTTCGTGGCTTTTTACATGAAATGCCTTACGCTGAACGACCAGTCGAAAGATGCCGAGCGGTATGGCGAAAGCTTTTTAAATATCAACCGCGACCAAATTCTTTCGCTCCGCTGGTACGTGTTCTTTAGCGCTTATTTACAGTCGCTGCTGCGCCAGGAAAAATACGAGAAAGTGATTCACGCCTGCCGCAAAAACGGACTGCTGATCCGCGATGAGGAAGACCGCAAAAAACCCAACTACCTGCCAACCATCCGCTGGTATTACGAACTGGCCCGTTACATGGAAGGCCGCATCGGAGATGATAAAATTATTGCTGCCATAGAAGAATCGGGAAGCCGCTACCTGGCCCGCCACAGTAAATCATCGGTTATCCAGGACCTGATTAGCGAACTGGAAACCTACATTCCCCACATTATAGATAATGTAAAGTCATTACTACAAATTAAGTAGTTAAGCACCTGTTTTTTAATTACTTACATATTTAATAACTTTTGTTTATTTGAATAGTCCACCCTGTCAAATTTACAACCTGTTTCTGCCAGCCTGATGAATATAAGTAGTTTAGTAAAGCAACAAAATACCATCCAACATGAAAAAGATTTACACGCTACTCAGCACGTGCCTGCTGTTTTTAGTTAGTACAGCATGGGCACAAAATGCATCGGTTACTGGTACCATCACCGACACCGATGGTGAAGTATTAATTGGGGCTAACGTTACCATTAAAGGAACTACCCTGGGAACGGTTACTGGTGTAAACGGTGAATTCACTATTCGGAACGTCAGTACCGGAAACGTTAGTTTGTTAATTTCTTTTGTCGGTTTCGAGCGACTGGAAAAGCTGGTTAATGTAAGCGCAGGAAGTAATGACCTGGGGGAAATACAGCTCACCGCTTCCCAGGTATTCCTCTCCGACCAGGTAGTGATTTCAGGTTCCAGGAGGGCCGAGAAAATTACCGAGACCCCGGCTACCGTACAGGTAATTAACAGCCAGCAAATTGAAGAGCTGCCTTCTTTTAACCCCGGTGAATTACTGGCTCGGGTAAAAGGAGTCGATTTCATCCGCTCCGGGGTTGTAGGAACCGGGATAAATATCAGGGGGTTTAACAGTAACTTCAATGCTAAAAACCTGCAAATTAACGATGGCCGCTATGCTACCCTCATTGCTACCGGGCTCCCCTTTGGTCCGTTGCAAACCATTATTAAGGAAGATATAGACCGCGTAGAGGTTATCCTGGGACCGAACTCAGCACTTTACGGGCCCAATGCCCACAACGGACTGGTAAACACCATTACCAAAGACCCCCGGAGTTCAGAAGGAACAACCATTGCTTTGGGGGCAGGAAATCAGAGTACTTTAACCGGACGCTTGCGTCATGCGCAGGTAATCAACGATAAGTGGGCGTTCAAAGTAACCGGCGAGTATACGCAGGGCAAGGAATTTGAATACGTTGACTCGGTATACATCGACCGCCTGGATACTGAAGGTAATCCGGGCCCCGACGGCATTGCAGAAGGATACGATGAACTGGAACTGGACCGCGACTTCAGCTTCCTCCGTGGTGGAGCATCCCTGTATTACAGCGTAACCGATGATGCTGATATTATTGCCAGCTGGGGTGGAAGTAACAGTACTTACCTGGCGCCAACCAACGTAGGCCGTAACCAGATTATCGACTGGCGTATCAACTACTACTCGCTGAAATATACTTCTGAACACTGGTTTGCCCAGGCTTACATGACTACCAGTAAAACAGACGATACTTACTCTATCGATGAACGAACCAAGCAGTACTACCGCCTGCTCGATGCCGGTGTACCTGATGCACAGGCACGCGGCGAAGACTCTTACGCCAGTGGAGCTCGCTTTATCGATGATTCTCAACGCTACAACGCTGAAATTCAGTACAACAACAAGTTCGGCGACCTGAATGTGGTGCTCGGTGCCCAGTGGCAGCGCGACCTGGCCAACAGCCACGGTACTTACTTACTCGACGAAAATGAAGATGATTTCATTGAAGTTGACCAGTTTGGAGCCTACGGTCAGTTTGATTACGAATTCGGCAGTGGTTTTAAAGCTACCGCCGCCTTCCGGGCCGATAATCACGACGTGTACGATTTCAACTTTGTGCCCAAGTTTGGGCTGGTAAAGAGTTACGATAACGGGTCTTTTCGCTTAACCTACGGACAGGGAATTGCAGCTCCTACTATTCTGAATATGTTCGGCAACCTGTTCAACGGCTTAATTCTGGGTAACGCAGAAGGCTTTACCCTGGCCGATGGTTCCATGATCGATCGCCAGAGCGTAGAAAGAATTCAAACCATCGAAGCCGGGTATAAAGGGCTGGCTTCAGAAAAACTGTACGTTGATGTAAATGCCTACTATAACATCTCGGAAGATTTCCTGAGCCCGGTAACTGGAATTGGTGTGGCCTCTCAACGAGGTGATACTCCAATTGAGGAAGTACAGAACGGTTTTGCAGCCTTAGGCGGTTTAACAGCTACTTACGTTAACTTTGGCCAGGTTAATACTTACGGGCTGGATATCGGGTTAACTTACCAGTTTACTGACGCCCTTAGTGGTACGGTGAACTACTCTTACTTCAATTACGCCTACGACGAAGATAATCTGGAAGAAAATGACTTCAACAACGACGGGGAAGTAAACGACCTGGATGTGCTGGTTAATGCCCCAACCAACAAAATGAGCGTAGGGCTGAACTACAGCAACAAGAAGCTTTTTGCTACCGTATTTACCCGTTGGGTAGAAGAATACGACTATTTCTCCAGTTTCCAGATTGCCTCCAAAACGCGCCCGGACCAAAGCTATCGTGGGGTTCCTATCGTGGAAAATGCCCGCAGTGCCGATACGTTTAACTACGGTCCGCTGGGTGGCTTTGTAAACGTAGACGTAGGCGTGGGATACCATTTCAACGAAACGTTCACCCTGTCGGGCCAGGTAACCAACCTGTTCGATGCCGAAGTAAGGGAATTCACTGCTTCGCCTTTCATTGGCCGCCTGTACTCAGTTGAATTAAAGATTGATTTACCCGCTATCGGGGGGAGTTAATTCCCGGCTATCAGCCGGAAAACAGCGTATTTCTTTTTAATTAGGCAAAAAGCCCGGAATTCCGGGCTTTTTTTATTGGCCCTTTCCCAGGCGCATCTGATAAAAATAAACCTTACTATGTTTTGTTCCTTTTAACGCATGGTTTCTGTTGCAGAATTATGTCGCTCACCCTCACAAACGGCCGGGTTACGTCTCCCTGGCAGCATGTTTTCTCCTTTCTACCGTATTTGCTGAGCTGTTTTATATGTTTACCCCGGAATAGGCGGAAAATTAGTAAGCGGGCTAACAGGCCAGTTGATGTAATAAAAGGTTCTTTCTTTAAGGCTTTTACCATTGAAAAAATAAAAATCACACTTTCCCGTCAGTTAGAAGGGTTTTTGAAGCACATTTTTAGCCACTCATCGTACTGGAATAATTACTGTCCTCTTTTTTCTTCACTAACTCAATAAACATTACTTATGTAACCAATTTGGTTTAAATGATTAAACCTTAAGGGCAGTCTTCATTAACTTAAATACATTATCGTTCTTCGTGTAGCAACTGTTGCTAAACTGTTTGCTAATTCCCGGCGGAAAAAAGCCACACTTTTTGATTACAGGTAATCTACAATCAATTATGGGTACAACAACCGGGAATACTATTAAACCACCTCACCTTTACTTACCTCATCCGGGTAATGCTGCAAACAGAACGGCTACACCAATTGATAACGCTTCG
>CAZIWJ010000141.1:0-9631 GCA_964542855.1 uncultured Roseivirgaceae bacterium | reverse complement strand
CCAGGTTTCTTCCAACCCCCATATAAGGTGATCCTGAAAGGGCAAAAGCCAGGTATTGCATGGCGGTAAGCAACGTTTCGTACTGGATGAAAGCGTTCAGCCAACTGTTTTCTTTCAGGTAGCCGGAAAATCCCAGTACAATTTGGGTATTGGGCCGTAGAAAAGGCTGAGCCATTCGAGCAACCCAGAACTTACTACCGGGCCTGCAGTCGGCATCGGTTAACAGGATGATGTTGTATTTTGCTTTTTTAATTCCCAGCGTAAGTGCCAGCTTTTTACCTTTAATGTTTTCGTTTTTCTCTTTTAACCAAACGTAATGAATATGGTTATATTTTGAAGCTGCCTCAATAATCAGGTCGAGCGTTTCATCGGAAGAAGCATCGTCGACCAGGATAACTTCGTAACTGCCATATTGCTGGTTAGCAAGGCTTTCTATCAGTTCAGGCAGGTTTGCGGCTTCATTGCGAAGGGCAACCACTACTGAAACACCGGCTTCATGGCCAATTTTCGCCTTACTTTCGGGAACGGTTAAAAAAGTATACAAAAACCAGCCGAAATAGGCCAACTGTACGAACATACAGGCGGAGAAGGTAATCAGTAGGATGTATTCAGTTAAAAACATGGGCCTAGCCCGATTGCGATAAATTGAATTAAATTACCGGGTTGTGTTGTTACGTTATTTGCTTAGTGTTAATTCGTTTAAAATAAAGCCATTTTCCTGATATATTTTAGAATTTGTACTACTTTAATAATTAATTCAACTCATCAGCGATTGCACATTGCTGTGGAATAACAGCTCACACCGAACTTAAAAGCTATGAAAAATATATTTCTTTTTCTTTCAGGAGTCCTGCTCCTTCAACCCTTTGCCTTTTCTCAGCAAAATCTTCCGGTAGACGACGAGGTAACCATCGGTAAACTAGATAACGGCTTAACTTATTACGTACGCAGAAACAGCAAACCGGAAAACCGGGTGGAACTGCGGCTGGCCATTAATGTGGGTAGCATGCAGGAAAATGATGCCCAGCAGGGGCTGGCTCATTTTACCGAGCACATGGCCTTTAATGGCACCAAAAATTTTAAAAAGAACGAGCTGGTCAATTACCTGCAATCGGTCGGCGTGAAATTCGGAGCGCACCTGAACGCCTACACCAGTTTCGAGGAAACGGTATATGAACTATACATGCCTACCGACGATGATGAAATTATTAACCAGGGCTTTCAGATCCTGGAAGACTGGGCGCATAACCTAACCTTCGATCACCAGGAAATCGACAACGAAAGAGGGGTGGTCATTGAAGAATGGCGGGTTCGCGACCAGGGAGCCCGGGCCCGGATTAGCGAAAAAACAAGGGAGAAGCTTCTGGAAGGCTCCCGGTATATTGAACGCTTCCCGATTGGAAAAAAAGAAATACTGGAAACGTTTGATTACCAGACGTTGAAAAACTTCTACAATAAGTGGTACCGGCCCGATTTAATGGCAGTTGTAGTTGTCGGTGATATCGATAAGGAGGCAATGATTAATAAAATTAAAGCCCAGTTTAGCTCTATACCAACACCGGCAGCGGATGTGAAGCCGGTCCGTTACCGGGTTCCCGATCATGAAGAAACTAAAGTGGTGGTTGCTACCGACCCGGAAGAAACGTTTAACCGGATTATTATCGACCATAAAAGTAACCCCTTAAAGGAGAAAACAGAAAGCGACCTGCGAAAGTCTATTGTTTACCGGCTGGCCAGCGGAATGTTAACGAACCGCCTGGAAGAATATACCCAGAGTGCCGAACCTCCTTTTGTATACGCCGGAGCGTTCTATTCCAACATAGTAAGGGCAAAATCAACCTTCCAGGTAACAGCAGTTACCCCGGAAAAGGGCATTGAAAGCGGCCTCCAGGTGCTGATGGAGGAATGCAAAAGAGTAGACGATTTTGGTTTTACCCGCAGTGAATTAAACCAGTTTTCAAAAACTTTGCTGGCCAGTTACGAAAGGGCTTTTAACGAACGCGATAAAACGGAATCCAGTCGTTACGCCAGCCAGTATGTTTCTAACTTTTTGGTGGGAGACGCTATTCCCGGAATAGGTTACACCTACGATTTTGTGAAGAACAACTTATCGAAAATTTCGCTGGAGGAGGTAAATAAAGCGGTTAAAAACCTGCTGCTCCAGCAAAACCGGGTGGTAACTATAATAGCCCCGGAGAAGAAAAATGTTAATGTGCCCGATAAAGAAGAAGTAAAAAGTATTATTGCCCGGGTAGATGAGCAGCCGTTAACTGCATACGAAGATAAAGAACTGGCGTCCTCTTTAATTAATGAGTTGCCGCAACCGGGAAGTATAGTTGAAACCAAAACACTGGAACAACTGGGCGTAACCACCTTTACCCTAAGTAACGGGATGAAAGTGGTACTGAAGCCTACCGACTTCAAAGATGACGAAATTCTGATTAAACTGGAAAGCGACGGTGGGCACTCGCTCTACCCCATGGAAGATTTCTACTCCGCCTCGTTTGCCGATGGCATCGTGAACGCCAGTGGCATTGGCGACTTCTCGAGGCTGGACCTCCAAAAATTTCTTGCCGACAAAAACGTACGGCTGTCTACTTATATTCGCGAAACCGAGGAAGGCATGAACGGCGGGTCGAGCCTGAAAGATATTGAAACCCTTTTCCAACTTGTTCACCTGTACTTTTCCGAACCCCGCAGGGATACCGTTGCGTTCCAGTCGTTCATGAACAAAAACAAGGCCCTTTACGAGAATTTACTTTCCAACCCGCAATACTATTACTCCGATAAAGTATCGCGCATTTTAACCAACAATCATCCGCGAGGCGGGGGGTTCCCTTCTTCCGAAGATTTTAATCAGGTTAACTTCTCCCGCGCCCTGGAAATTTACAGGGAACGATTTGGAGCCCCTTCCGACTTTACCTTTACCATGGTAGGAAGCTTTTCAACCGACAGCGTAAAAGGGTTAGTTAACCAATACCTGGGTAGCCTGCAGGGGGAAGATAAAAATGAAAAATGGCGCGACCTGGGTATCCGACCTCCGGAGGGAACCATAGTAGAAACGATTAGGAAAGGAGCAGACCAACAAAGCCGCGTTTCCTTGTTTTTTAACGGGCAGGCCGAGTATAACCGGGACAAAGCTTTTGCCCTGAATTCGCTGGTGCAGGCCCTGAATATTAAGCTGATTGAGGAAATACGAGAAAAAAGAAGCGGGGTGTACGGTATTTCTGCCAACGCTACGTTCGGGCAGCGACCAGTTGACAGTTACCGGATGTCGATATCTTTTCCCTGTGCCCCGGAAAACGTAGACACCCTCACCGCGGCCGTATTTGACGAACTGGAGAAAATGATTAAAAACGGGCCTACGGAAGAAGACATTGAAAAAGTAAAGCAGGCCCAGCGAAGAGACCGGGAAACCAACCTGGAAAGCAATAGTTACTGGTTGTCGACCCTTTCCGGTTATTTTACTGCCCCCGACGAACCGGACCCACTGGAAATCCTGTCGTTCGAGAAGCGACAGGAAAAATTGAGTAAAGCGTATTTACAGGAAATTGCCAGTGAGTTTATTACCCCGAATGAATACATTGAGGTAGTGCTGTATCCGGAAAACGGGGATTATAATGATCGTTAACGGGGCCTACGAATGAATAATTACCGGTCAATAATACTATTGTCCGGTTTAGTTAATTTTCAATTAATTCAGGTCTACGTTTTGCTGGTTAAAGTCGCTAACACAGTTGCTTACTTCTTCAATCAGGCCCGGAGACTGTTCCACGCCATTACCTATAACCAGCGTATCGGCACCAGCTTCGAGGGCAAGAAAAGCCTTATTTCGGCTTCTGATGCCTCCCCCCACAATTAGTGGGCAATTTACAGACTTTCTCACCATGCTAATTATTCTTGCCGGCACCGGTGCTTCGGCACCGCTGCCAGCATCGAGGTAGATGAGCTTGAGGCCCAGCATTTCACCTGCCATGGCGGTACAGGCCGCAATAGTGGGTTTATCGGCGGGTATTGGGGTGGTATTGCTGAGGTAGGAAGCAGCAGTTTGCCGCCCTGAGTTAACCAGCATGTAACCGGTAGGTATAATTTCCAGCTTACTACGCTTAAGTACCGGGGCTGCCACCACGTGCTGGCCGATTAGCATTTCAGGGTTTCTTCCGGAAATTAAGGACAGAAATAACAACGCATCAGCAGAAGAGTCGATTTGCAGGTTGCTCCCCGGAAAAATGATAACCGGTATGCTGGTTACCTCTTTAATGTGCCGGATCAGGTTGCTGAAATGGTTGGTCGTAATTAAACTGCCCCCAACAAGAAAATAATCTACCCCGCTACTGGCAGCGGCTTTAATTAAATCGCGGTATGCCTCGAAATCGTTAATTTTATCGGGATCCAGCAATACGGCCAGTTGCTTTCGCCTGTTTAGGTGAGCTTGCTTAACCTGGTTGAAGATACGATCATTCATTCGATGCGTTTTTGTTATTTTTCTGCTCAAAAAGATAATCGGTTACCGACTCCCTGAGAACCTCCAGTCCGTTAATAGCCAGCAGGCGGAATCCTGCTTTGGTAGCCCGGACAACCGGACGGTTTTTCTTCCTGGTTTTACCTTTCCCGGTTTTACCACCAACAAGACTTCTAACGACAAGGTATACCACCAGGGCACTTCCCCCCGATATAGCCAGGTATTTCCCTGTTTCCAGAATATTGGTTTTCAATTCGTTCAGTTCTTCGCTCAGCTCTTCATCTATTTCACTTTGATGGGCCAGTGCGCGTTGTTTTTCTTCCTCGTAGTGGCTATGCATTCATTTATTAGATTTTGGATCAGGTGATTTTTTCATTAGTTCTTTGTTCAGCTGGTTGGAAAGGCCCGATTTGAACCCTTTGGTGCCCTTTATTATAAGAAAAAAAATAAAGATGAAAAAAAAACAAACAGCCAGTATACCAAACCCCTTCCAGTTGCTATCCATCAGGTAGCTTAGCCAGTACCCCAGGGCAATCCCTCCAAATATAAAAACGAGTGAACCGAAGAAAAGAAGAATAACCAACGGGATCAGCTGGGCAACCAACTGGGCTATCTCGTGCTTGATTTCAATTTTAACCAGTTGCACCCGGCTTTCTATGAATGACTCAATTTTATTCGTAATGCTGTCAAAGTTCAAAATCTTTCTGAATAATTTTTGCACAATAAACGCTAAATCACTGAATTCATGGTAAAGTTTAACCGAAGTAAATCAATAAAAAAGGAATTAGGAAGAACATAATGATCAAATACAGAAAACCGTAAATCCGGTGTATCAGGGTAATCCTGCCTATTGCCCCGGATAATAAAACAGGAACCTGGCTTAAAGCAGGTACAACCAGGAATAGAACAACCCCGATCAGGTTAAACAGGAAGTGGGCCAGTGCAATATCGAGCGCTGCCTGCGAACGGAACAGGGCAGCAATCAGGGCGGTAACTGTTGTGCCTAAATTGGCACCCATTATAAAAGGGAACGCCCGTTTAAGTGTGGCTTTACCAGTAGCTACCAGGGGTACCATTAGTGAGGTAGTAATAGAACTGGACTGCACGGCCGTGGTGATTACGCTACCCCACAGAAAAGACTTACCCCTGTTTTTGAAAGCATATTGCTGTAATTTATTTCGCGATTCGCCAATCAGGCTGGTATACAGGCTTTGCGCAATTATTCTGATGGAAGTAAATAACAAAACGAAAGAAAAAATAAACAGGAAAAACTGCTCACTAATGCTGTTACTTATTAATGATGCAATACTGCCAATCAGCGATTCTTTGTCGTACAGTTGCTCTTCTATGGCGAAAGGAATATAATGGTAAACAAGATCGGAGAAAAAAAGACTTAATTTACTGAGAAACTGGTAACTCAATTCCAACGGGAACAGGATAACAACAATTAACAGATTAAATATATCGTGAACAGTTCCTGCGCTAATTGCCTTCCGGAATTCCCTTTTTTTGGTAATGAAACTTAAAGCCACAATATTACTGGTAAACGTAGTGCCCACGTTGGCTCCCATTACCATGGGAACAGCTTCCGACAGCGTAAGTGCCTGGGTGCTTACCAGTGCCACAATCATGGATGTGCTGGTAGAACTACTCTGGATAATGGCCGTTAACAATAAACCAATAAACAGCGAGATGAAAGGGTTAGTAGTTACCGATACAATGGAATCGGCCGTATTTTTCTTCCACTGAAGAAAAGAATTGCCAATTAACTCGATGGAAAGTAAAAAAAGAAATGCGGCAAACAGAAGAATAATTAACCGGGTAATTTGTGGGGCATACTTTATAAATTTTTTTTGTGGTTTTTTAACGGTTTCCTCTTTCGTCGTATTCACGGGTAATCCCTTTATAGAAATAGTCTGCTAACAGCACAACTGGTTAATAAAACAAGACGCAAGCTACAAAAAATGTAGAAGGTGTAACGTATACCCGGATGACGCTTTTGTTAATATTTATTTACTTACAAGTTAAACCAGCAAAGTAACACCCTTTGAAAATGAAAGTGGTTTGCTGATCAATTAAAATAGATTCTATGGCCTCCAACAACGAATTGAATCAAAAAAAAACCGAGTTTAAAGAAAACTACCCGGACCTCTTTTTTCTCGATGCTACAGATCCGGAGGCCTTAACGGCTTATTTGCTGGAAAGAAAAATCATTCAATCAACGGTATTGAAAGTAGAAAAAGCAGGAGAAGGCAATATGAACCTGACATTAAGAGTATACAGTGATTCCGGGAACTTTATAATTAAGCAATCGCGCCCCTGGGTAGAAAAGTATCCTTCAATTCCGGCCCCGATGAGTCGCGCGGGTACAGAAGGAAAATTTTATAGTACAGTTAATAAAAACGTATACGTAGGCAAATACATGCCCGATCTGCTCGATGCCGATGAGGAGTCCAATACCTTATTGCTGGAAGATCTGGGCGACCTTGCCAGCCTGGAATCGCTTTATGCGGGCAGAAAGCTGTTAACAGAAGAAATGAAGCACCTGATGAGATGGATCGGTGCTTTGCACTCAACGGCACTTGACCAGGAATCGCTGGAGGCACTGGAAAACCGCTCCATGCGGGAGCTCAACCACGAGCATATTTTTAAGCTTCCTCTTCAGCCGAACAACGGGCTTGATCTGGATGCCATTACCCCCGGTTTAAAACGTTCGGCTCAAAAGCTGATCGATGACCCGGTGTACGTTCAGCGGGTTGAAGCCCTGGGCGAGTTATACCTTGAAAACCGGAATGTACTGCTTCACGGTGATTATTATCCTGGAAGCTGGATGCTAAAAGATGGAGAAATATACGTTATCGACCCGGAGTTCTGCTTTACCGGTCACCCGGCTTTCGATTTGGGAGTATGTTTAGCCCACATGGCGCTGGCTGGGCAGGATGAACTGACCATTAATACAATGGTTGATTTCTACCCACTAAAAATAGATACCAAAAAGGTGCTCCAGTTTGCCGGTGTGGAAATTATGAGAAGGATCATCGGGGTAGCTCAGTTGCCTCTGAACTACGGGATGCCGAAAAAACAGGCTTTGCTTGAAAAAAGTATGCAATGGGTGAAGGGTTAACTAGTCGCTATTTTCTTGACATCAGTTATAACGGGGTACCCTATCATGGCTGGCAAAAGCAGGCCAATACTTCCGATACAATTCAGCAGAAAATTGAAGATGCGCTGGTTACCATACTGAACCTGGAAAGTTTGTTAGTATACGGCTCCGGCAGAACCGATACCGGGGTTCATGCAATACAGCAAATTGCCCACGTGGATTTACCGGCCTCAATAAACAGCAGCCAGTTACTGTACTCGTTGAACGCGATACTACCAAAATCAATTGCGTTGAACAATATTCAACCGGTTGCGCCGGAGGCCCACGCCCGGTTCTCAGCAGAAAGTAGAACTTACCTGTACCGCATCAGTTTAGATAAAAACCCTTTCCTGGAGAACCGGGTTTATTTTTATGTGCGTTCGCCCGATCTGCAAGCGATGAACGAAGCTGCACAGCATTTGTTAGGAGTAGACCGGGACTACCAGTCGTTCAGCAAGGTGCATACATCGGTTAGTAATTTCCAGTGTTCCGTATCTGAAGCCTGCTGGAGGATAGTAAAAGATCCATACGGTAAAAGCATACTTGAATTTACCATTGAAGCTAACCGGTTTTTAAGGGGAATGGTACGGGCAATTGTAGGTACACTGTTACTCGTTGGTGAACAAAAGCTGTCGGTGAACGATTTTATAAATATATTGGTAAGTAAAGACCGGAAACTGGCAGGCCGGTCGGTTCCCCCACAGGGGTTATACCTCAGTAAAATTAAATATCCCGACTGGATAAATTTGCGTTAAGCAACTAATATGGAAAAAGAAGCATCGAATAGCGGGGAAATAATGGATTTCTCCATACTGAAACGCCTCTTTGTATTTGTTAAACCGTACAAAAGGCAGTTTTCAATTGTTATTATATTAACTCTGAGTGTGGCCCTTCTGGCGCCGCTCCTTCCTTACTTCTCGCAGCAAATTATAGATAATTATATACTACCCGGCGACTACGAAGGGTTAGTGACTGCTGCTTCTTTACTTATCGTTTTGCTGGTGGTTCAGGGCATCGTTCAATACTTTCATACTTACCTTTCGGGGTGGCTGGGTCAGCACGTTATCCGCGACATGCGAGTGAAGCTATACGATCACTTACTAAGCCTCAAACTTTCTTTTTACGACCGCACCCCGATTGGGCGACTGGTAACCCGGTCAATATCCGATATCGAGTCGCTGGCCGATATTTTTACCCAGGGCATTGCTGCAATCATTGCTGACTCTCTTCAAATAGTAATGATTGTAACGTTAATGTTTAGTTATGACTGGCGGCTTACCCTGGTTAGTTTATCAACCTTGCCCCTGATGATCCTGAGTACTTACATTTTCAAGGAAAAAGTAAAAGTTTCATTCAACCACGTAAGAAATGCAGTTTCTAACCTGAATTCTTTTGTCCAGGAAAGGGTAACGGGAATGAGTATCGTACAGATTTTCGGGAGTGAAAAGGTGGAATATGAGCAGTTTAAGGAAATTAATAAGGAGCACCGGGCCGCCCACCTTAAGTCGGTGATGTACTACTCAATTTACTTCCCGGTAGCTGAAATCATCCAGGCTTCGGGAATTGGCCTACTGGTTTGGTACGGGGCCAGTAACGCGCTGGAAGGAGAAATCTCCCCGGGGGTGCTTATTGCTTTCATTATGTATATTAACATGTTCTTCCGACCAATCCGGCAAATAGCCGACCGCTTTAATGTACTGCAAATGGGAATTGTTAGTTCATCTCGAATTTTCAAGCTGCTCGACAATAAAAGCCACATCCAGAATACCGGTTCCCAGGTAATGAAGAACACAAAAGGTTCAGTTACATTCGATAACGTGTGGTTTGCTTACGATGAAAAAGACTACGTGCTGAAGAATATATCTTTTGAAGCCAATCCCGGCGATACGGTAGCGCTGGTCGGCGCCACTGGAGCGGGTAAAACTTCGGTAATTAACCTGCTTAATCGTTTTTATGAAATTAATCGGGGTACCATCAGTTTAGACGGTACCGATGTTCGTGAAATTGAATTACAGTCGTTGCGTTCA
>CAZIWJ010000140.1:0-9651 GCA_964542855.1 uncultured Roseivirgaceae bacterium | reverse complement strand
CGCTGAAGGTGCTAGAGAAGGAGGGTTAAAGTTTTAAAGATATGGCTAGAAATGATAGAAAAATCGGTGCTGTGAAAGCAAGTGAAATCGATTTAAAAGAAAGAGTTGTTGCTATTAAGCGTGTAGCTAAAGTAGTTAAAGGTGGACGCCGATTTAGTTTCTCGGCTATCGTGGTTGTTGGTGATAGCAATGGGGTTGTCGGTTATGGATTAGGTAAAGCTAATGAAGTAACAGATGCGATTTCGAAAGGAGTAGATGATGCCAAGAAGAACCTTATAAAAGTATCTGTTTACAAGGGTACCATTCCTCACCAAATTACAGGAAAATTTGGTGGCGGCTTTGTGTTCCTTAAACCTGCATCAGCCGGTACCGGTGTAATTGCAGGTGGAGCGATGCGTGCTGTTTTGGAAAGTGCAGGTGTTAAAGATGTTCTTGCAAAATCTAAGGGTTCTTCAAACCCACATAACGTAGTTAAAGCTACCTTCGATGCCCTGTCTAACCTGAAGGATGCGTACTCTGTGGCAGAGAGAAGGGGTATATCTCTAGAAAAAATCTTCAATGGTTAACAAGATGAGTAAGATTAAGATAACACAGACCCGGAGCACTATAAAAAAACCCAAAGATCAAAAGGCAACAATGCAGGCTTTAGGTTTAGGGAAAATGAATAAATCCGTTGAAATGGAGGCCACTCCCCAAATTATGGGAATGGTAAAAAAGGTTTCTCACCTTATCACTGTAACGAAGCTTTAACATGGACTTATCAAGTTTGAAACCCGCTAAAGGGTCTATAAAAAAAGGGAAACGAATAGCCAGAGGTCAGGGATCTGGTAGTGCAGGTACAGCCGGACGCGGACATAAGGGTGCTAAATCCCGTTCAGGATATAAATACAGGCCAAGATTTGAAGGTGGCCAGATGCCTTTACAGCGAAGAATACCTAAATTTGGGTTTAAGAACCATAGTAGTATTTCTTACGTTGTGATTAATCTTAAAGATATTGAGCGGGTTTCCGAAAAAACAGGAAAAGATACGCTTACACTAGAAGATTTTCACACCCACGGTATAATTAGTAAAAAAGACAAGCTGAAAATTCTTGGAGATGGCAAACTATCTGCAAAGATCACTGTAGATGCTCATGCCGCTTCTAAATCAGCTCGAGAATCAATAGAGCAAACTGGAGGCACTGTTAACATTATTAGCTGATGAATAAATTTGTCGAAACAATCCGAAATATCTTCTCTATAGAAGAGCTCAGAAACCGAATTCTGAATACGCTTGGTTTCCTCGTGGTTTTCAGGTTGGGATCTTTTATTGTATTACCTGGAGTAGATTCTACCAAGCTTGGCGATGCTCCTGGTGGCATTTTTGGATTACTCGACACGTTTTTGGGAGGAGCATTCAGTAATGCTTCTATTTTTGGGCTTGGCATTATGCCATATATTTCAGCTTCAATTGTAGTACAGTTACTTACAGTAGCGGTGCCTTACTTCCAGAAGTTGCAAAAAGAGGGCGACTCCGGCCGGAAAAAGATTACTCAAATAACAAGAGTGCTAACTATTGCCATTACACTCGCTCAGAGCATAGGTTATCTTTCTTACGCGGTACCAACAGAAGCAGTTCTCATCGACAGAAGTTTCTTTACTGTATCCTCAATGATTGTACTAACCTCCGGTACGATATTCTGTATGTGGTTAGGAGAAAAGATAACTGACAAAGGTATCGGTAATGGTATATCAATGCTTATTATGATTGGTATCATTTCCAGGTTTCCAGCAGCAATAGTAGGTGAAGGTATTTCTAAAGGTGGTAGTGGACTTTTACTTTTTGTAATTGAGATTGTTGCATTGTTTTTTGTTGTTATGTCTGCTGTTATGCTTACTCAAGCAATCAGGCGCATACCAGTACAATACGCCAAACAGGTAACAGGAAACCGGGTGTACGGAGGACAGCGGCAGTATATTCCGTTAAAAGTGAATGCTTCCGGGGTAATGCCAATTATATTTGCTCAAAGCTTAATGTTTATTCCAGGACTTATCGCCAGCGGTTTTTCTGACAGCAGTGACATAGCGGCATCTGTAGGCAGAACATTTGCTGACTTTACTTCATGGGAATACAACGTAGTGTTTGCCACGCTCATTATACTTTTTACATTCATCTACACGGCCATTACCATCAACTCGTCTCAAATATCTGATGATATGAAGAGAAACGGAGGTTTCATTCCTGGTATCAAACCCGGTAAGCCAACTACTGAGTTCATTGATTCGGTTCTATCAAGGATTACACTACCAGGAGCATTATTCCTTGCAATTTTAGCAGTGTTACCTGCGATAGCCAACCTGGCTGGTATTACAAGGGAATTTTCATACTTCTACGGGGGTACATCATTACTCATTATGGTAGGAGTTATCCTGGATACCTTACAGCAAATTGAAAGTTACTTGTTAATGAGACATTACGAAGGACTAATGAAGAGCGGTCGTGTTAAAGGAAGGTCACAGAACGTAAGTACAGCAACAAGCAGATAATTTTTATGGCCAAGCAATCATCAATTGAACAAGACGGAGTAATAACAGAAGCATTATCTAACGCCATGTTTCGGGTAGAGCTGCAAAATGGGCATCAGGTTACAGCCCATATTTCAGGTAAAATGAGGATGAATTACATTAAGATCTTGCCAGGTGATAAAGTGAAACTTGAAATGTCGCCTTATGATCTCACAAAAGGCCGTATAGTATACAGATATAAGTAATTGCAGATATGAAAGTTAGAGCATCAGTTAAGAAAAGGAGTGCTGATTGTAAAATTGTCCGCAGGAAAGGAAAAGTTTACATCATCAACAAGAAAAACCCTAAGTTTAAACAAAGACAAGGATAGATATGGCTAGAATTGCAGGAGTAGACATACCTGACAATAAGAGGGGAGAAATATCACTAACCTATATTTACGGAATTGGTAAAAGTTCTGCCCAGAAAATACTTGGGGCTGCCCATGTTGATATTCATAAGAAAGTTGCTGACTGGACTGATGATGAGTCAACGGCGGTTAGAAATGTTATTGCTAACGAGTTCCTTGTTGAAGGTGTACTTAAGTCTGAAGTGCAGCTCAGCATTAAGCGGCTAATGGACATAGGTTGTTACCGAGGGCTGCGTCACCGTAGAGGACTACCACTTCGGGGCCAAAAAACAAAAAACAATTCCAGAACCAGGAAAGGTAGACGTAAAACAGTTGCCAACAAGAAAAAGGCAGTTAAATAATTTGATATTAACCTAGAGGTATGGCTCAGAAAAGAAAAGATAAAGCAAGGAAAAGAATTGTTGCTGTTGAAAATGCAGGTCAGGCTCACATAAAGGCTTCTTTTAACAACATCATCATATCTATCACCAACATGTCGGGGCAGGTAGTTTCCTGGGCATCAGCTGGTAAAATGGGTTTTAAAGGTTCTAAAAAAAATACGCCTTACGCTGCACAAACTGCTGCAACAGATTGTGCCAAAGTTGCACACGACCTGGGCATGCGTAAAGTTGAGGTATTCATTAAAGGACCCGGGGCCGGAAGGGAGTCTGCTATTCGCGCTCTACAAAATTCGGGATTAGAAGTAACAATCATTAAAGATATTACCCCTCTTCCACATAATGGCTGTAGGCCACCAAAACGTAGAAGAGTATAAATTAGTTAATATGGCAAGATTCAGAGGACCTAAAGGTAAAGTAGCAAGAAAGTTTGGCGATCCGATTTTCGGACCCAGTAAAGCACTGCAAAAGAAGGCTTATCCTCCAGGGCAGCACGGTAAAGGCAGGAGAAAAAAGCAGTCTGAATATGCTATTCAACTTCAGGCGAAGCAGAAAGCTAAATACACTTACGGAGTACTGGAACGTCAGTTTGCAAACTTATTCGATAAGGCCAGTCGAAAAGGAGGTATTACTGGTGAAGTGTTACTTCAAATGTTGGAATCCCGCCTGGATAACCTGGTATTTCGTTTAGGTATTGCCCCGACTCGCAGAGGTGCAAGACAACTGGTTGGTCATAAGCATATTACAGTTAATAATGAAGTGGTTAACATACCATCTTACAGCATTAAGCCTGGCGATATTATTGGAGTTAGGGAAAAGTCAAAATCTTTGGAAGCAATAACTGATAGCCTAAGCAGGAAAAGCCACACGCGATACAATTGGTTAGAATGGGATGAGAAAGAACTGGCGGGCAAAATGGTTAACCTGCCAGAAAGAGATGACATTCCCGAGAACATTCAGGAGCAACTTATCGTAGAACTCTACTCTAAATAATCCTGAAAGAACCTTTAACTTAGTTTATTACATATGTCGATACTAGCATTTCAAATGCCTGAAAAAGTTGTCATGGAAAAGGCAGACAACTTTCACGGCATGTTCACTTTTAAGCCCCTTGAGAAAGGGTATGGCGTTACTATAGGAAATGCATTGCGGAGAATTCTGCTTTCTTCACTTGAAGGATATGCCATTGTTGGAATGAAAATTCCTGACGTTCTACACGAATTCTCTACTGTTGATGGTATTGTTGAGGATGTTTCTGAAATCATACTCAACATGAAAATGGTTCGCTTCAAGAAAGTTTCCGACACTACTGAGGATAAAATAACCGTTAAAATCAGTAATAAGGAAGAATTTAAGGCTGGTGATATAAACAATTTTACAAATTCATTTGAAGTACTGAATCCAGAACTTACCATTTTTAAAGTCGATTCATCGAAAGATTTGGAAGTTGAGCTTTATCTAAGAAAAGGCAGGGGATACGTTTCCGCAGAGGAAAATAAGCCTAATGATCAGGTTTTTGGGTACATTCCCATTGACTCAGTCTTTACACCGATTAAAAACGTTAAATATAGCATAGATAACACCAGGGTTGAGCAGAAAACTGACTACGAGCAGTTAATGATCGATCTTGAAACTGACGGGTCGGTGCACCCTGAAAGCGCTTTAAAAGAAGCTGCTAATATTCTTATACAGCATTTCATGCTTTTCTCTGATCAGACCATGATCCTTGAAACACCAGAGAGAAAAGAACCTGATGCTGTTGATGAAGAAATGCTTCACATGCGTAAAATGCTGAAAACTCCACTCAACGATTTAGATCTTTCGGTCAGGGCCTTCAATTGCCTTAAGGCAGCAGACGTTAAGACCCTCGGAGATCTTGTTCAGCTGGAAATTTCAGATATGATGAAGTTCAGAAACTTTGGCAAAAAATCACTTGCAGAACTAGAGCAACTGGTTCAGGAAAAGAATCTGTCTTTTGGCATGGATGTAGCTAAATATAAACTTGACGAGGATTAGTAAGGTCAGTTAACCTGATAAATATACATTGAGATGAGGCACGGGAAAAAGTTTAACCATATTGGAAGAACAGCTCCACACAGGAAAGCAATGCTTGCCAACATGGCTAGTTCTTTAATTGTTAATAAGCGCATTACAACCACAGTAGCTAAAGCTAAAGCGCTAAAAAAATACGTAGAGCCATTAATAACCAAGTCTAAGGCCGATAATACGCACTCGAGGCGTACAGTCTTTTCTTACCTGCGTGATAAGGAATCATCCAGAGAGTTGTTTAACGAAGTAGCTCAGAAAGTAGGTGATCGCCCCGGAGGTTATACCCGTATTATTAAAATGGGCAACAGGCTGGGCGATAATGCAGAGCTTTGCATGATTGAACTGGTCGATTACAACGACCTGCTTGTTAAGGAGCAAAAAGAGGCTACTACCAAGAAACGACGCAGTAGACGAGGTAAGAAGAAATCATCTTCATCTGCTGAAAGTACTGAAGCTTCTGCTGCCGTTGAAGCAAAAGAAGATAAAGCTGAGGGTTCAGCTACCACAGCAAATACTACAGAAGAAACAACTGATGCTTCTGAACCAGAACCCAAAGCTGATGATACTAAAGATCAGGAAGATCCAGATGAAAATAAGCAAGATAAATCTTAATTGACTGCTTATAGATTGTATATTTGAAGGGATTTGATAACATCAAATCCCTTTTTTTATGAATAAAATATCTTACAATGACCAAAGCTATTCTATTACTGCAGGACGGAACACTGTTTCATGGTGAAGCCTTCGGGAAAGTCGGTACATCCTTCGGTGAGTTATGTTTTAATACTGGGATGACCGGTTATCAGGAAATCTATACAGACCCATCTTACTACGGCCAGATTATTATTAATACAAGCACACACATTGGTAATTACGGAACGTCTAACATAGAGCAGGAGTCAGACCACCCACAGGTAACCGGGGTTATTATTAACAATGCTGCTCAATACGAAAGCAGAGAGAATGCTGACCTTACCTTGCAGGAGTACTTTGAAGCTAATAACACAGTGGCTATTACTAATATAGATACCCGGATGCTCGTAAAACACATAAGGAGTAAAGGGGCTATGAACGCGGTGATTTCAAGTGACTACAATAGTTTAGAAGACCTGAAAAAGCAGCTGGCCGATGTTCCTAACATGGATGGGCTTGAACTTTCGTCGTTTGTAAGCACGAAGAAGAGTTATGAAGTAGGCGATCCTAATGCCGTGTATAAAGTTGCGGTACTGGATTACGGAATTAAAAGAAGCATCCTTGGTAATTTTTCTGAAAGAGGTGTACGCTGTAAAGTTTTTCCGCATAATGCTTCCCTGAATGAAGTGAACGACTGGGCCCCTGATGGTTTTTTTCTATCGAATGGCCCCGGTGATCCGGCAGCCATGGACTACGCCATAAAATTTACCAGGGATCTGTTAGATACATCAAAACCAATTTTTGGAATTTGCCTGGGGCATCAATTACTTGCACTAGCATGCGGCATACCTACTTACAAGTTACACCAGGGGCACCGAGGAATAAACCATCCGGTAATTAATAATAAGACCAGCCTTTGTGAAATCACTTCGCAGAATCATGGCTTTTCAGTAAACGAAGCTGAAGCAAGAAATTCTGAAAAGATTGAGGTTACCCACGTTAACCTGAACGATAATACAGTAGCTGGAATTAAAGTAAAGGACAAACCGGCTTTTTCAGTGCAGTACCACCCTGAATCTTCTCCAGGACCACAAGACTCTCGTTACCTGTTCGATGAATTTATTTCTGTTCTAAAAGAGTCGTCGCGATAATTTGTTATTTTTAGCCATAACAATCTAACTTATTACTTTCAACTAACATCCCATGATAACTATTTCCAAAATACATGCCCGGCAAATTCTTGATTCAAGAGGTAACCCTACTATTGAAGTAGATGTAACCACATCATCGGGGATGTTAGGTCGTGCAGCAGTACCTTCTGGAGCTTCCACGGGAGTGCACGAAGCAGTAGAACTTCGCGACAATAACACGAAGGTATATATGGGGAAGGGTGTTATAAAAGCGGTAGAGAACGTTAATACAACCATTGCTGGTGCATTAACGGGTATGCCCGTAGCCGAACAGGCCAAAATTGATCAGTTGCTGATAGAAATTGATGGAACTTCGAATAAATCAAAATTAGGTGCTAACGCTACACTGGGGGTATCGCTTGCGGTTGCCCGGGCCGCAGCCAATGCCTATAACTTGCCACTTTATCGATACGTTGGTGGAACAAGCGCAAGAACGCTACCGGTACCGATGATGAATATTCTCAACGGGGGGAGTCATGCTGATAACGCTATAGATATTCAGGAATTTATGGTGATGCCAGTAAAAGCAACCTCTTTCTCTGAGTCGCTTAGAATGGGAGTTGAAGTTTTCCATCATCTTAAGAAAGTGTTAAAAGATGGTAATTTCTCAACTAACGTAGGTGATGAAGGTGGATTTGCGCCCAATTTAAAGTCGAACGAAGAAGCAATTGAAGTTATCCTTACCGCTATTGAAAAAGCAGGGTATAAACCTGGCGATGAAATTTTCATTGCCCTTGATGCTGCTTCATCAGAATTTTATAACAATTCTTCTAACACCTATAAAATGGGTGATAGTCAGCTATCTTCTGCTGAAATGGCTGGTTACTGGAAACAATGGGTGAATAAATATCCTATTATTTCAATTGAAGATGGCCTGGCAGAAGACGACTGGCAGGGCTGGAAGCAACTTACTGAAGAAATTGGGAGTCAGGTGCAACTAGTTGGTGATGATTTATTTGTAACCAACGTGGAACGATTGAAGCGTGGAATAGATGAAAATATTGGTAATTCCATACTAATTAAAGTAAACCAGATAGGAACATTAACCGAGACCATCAGTGCAGTTGCACTGGCAAAAAGAAACCAGTACTCTTCGGTTATGTCGCACCGCTCAGGTGAAACGGAAGATGCCACTATTGCTGACCTGGCGGTTGCTCTGGAAACCGGGCAAATTAAAACGGGTTCTGCTTCTCGCTCTGATCGAATGGCAAAGTATAACCAATTAATAAGAATAGAGGAAGACTTAGGCACGTCTGCCTTCTTCCCGGCATCTTTGAAATTCTAAAAATCAGCTATGAAAGCAGGTCTTCGGAAAAACAAGCTCCTCATACTTTTGTCATTATTGTTTCTGGTTTGGATACTGGTACTGGACAAAAACAGCCTGCTAAACAGTTTTAAACTAGCCAGAGAAAAGCAGGAACTTGAAGCCAAAATAGAATATTACCAAAGTGAAATCAGGAAAACCAACAAGTTGAGTAAAGAACTAAGTAACAATAAAAAGTTTATTGAAAAGTTTGCCAGAGAGGAATACCTAATGAAAAAGCCTTCTGAAGATTTGTATATCGTTAGCGAATAACTATGGTGCGTGTAATCAACATTCTATTTTGTTTTTTATTAATTCTATCGTTTTCATCTGTCCGTGCTCAGTTTAAAAAAGACTGGGATAAGTTGGAAAGTGACTCTACTGCTGTTAATAACGAAAAGAAGGGAAATAATTCTTTTTCATTCGATCGCCTTAATGTGGGTGGCGGACTGGACTTCAGGAGCGGGAATAACTTTACCATTTTTTATATTGCACCTACCCTCAGTTACCGGCTTACTGAGCGCGTAACAACTGGTATTGGCGGTACTTATATCTATAATAAATTTAAAGGGGGTACCACCGAGTTAACCACACATTCTGTTGGAGGAAGTCTTTTCTCCCGTTACTTTTTTAGCCAAAACTTCTTTGCACAGGCTGAGTACGAGACCATCAATTTCGAGTTTCCGGTTGGTTCACTTAGGCAGGAAGAAACATTTCGTTTCTGGGCCGACCGGCTATTACTGGGTATTGGGTTTGCTCAACCCCTGGGTAATAATGCCGCTATATTTGCAGCTGGTTTCTACGATTTGTTGTGGAGTGAATTGGAATCACCCTACCAGTCTCCGTTCGTATACAGAGTTGGAATTAGCGTGTCTCCCTTTTAAATTCTTTCTAAAGTCTATTCTAATTTTTCGGTTTAGGTGAAGCAATTTCCAGCTCTTCGGCAATGTTCACCAGGTCCTGTTCAACCTTAACGTTAACAGGTATCCCGTTTTCATTTCTTTCGTACTCAAAAACCCTCTCCTGATCTCCCGGTATGTAAACCTTGCTTTCATTGCCTGTTGTGGCTGAAGACCGGAAGCGTTGAATCCAGGTATCCATGCCTTTCTTGAATTCTTCTTTTTTACGGAATGCATCTACCCGCATGGCACCAAAAAAATGACCGATTCCCTCTCCAACCTGTTC
>CAZIWJ010000139.1:0-9673 GCA_964542855.1 uncultured Roseivirgaceae bacterium | reverse complement strand
TTACCTCTACTTTAGCCATTTGAAGTGCTGGTTAAAAAGCTTCAATACGATTCACAAAGCATTTTTTAAATATTTAACGTCCCATTTTTAAACCGACGTTAAAAGCTAAATTGATAAACACGTTTTATTTTAGTTGAATAGCTTTTCGAAATCTGAAAAGTGCTAAAGCCAAACCTACAGGGTGAAGGAGCAATACCTGTTCATCGAAGCGCACCCGGGTTAACATTTCAAGCGCAGAAAGGTTGCTTAACCGGATAGCTGCTTCATTCATGTTAAGAAATATTATGTTCGTATTCCTGGCCTTTTTGGCTCTATTTCTGGCCGTTGCTTTTGGCACAGGCTATTTTATTTCAGCCCCCAAGTACCAGGGGCCGGTGTCTGGTCATTTCAATGGCAGTACTTTTATGAACCCAAAAGGACTGCAGGCTAAAGGGTTCCTGGACGTGCTGAAATGGAGTGTTCAGCGGGAAAGGAGTTCCTGGAACCCGGTTACGGATGCTGAATACGGACCAGCTCCACCCAAGAAAACCCATTCCGTCAGGATTACTTTTATTAACCACTCCACTTTTTTACTGCAGGTGGATGGGGTGAACATCCTCACTGACCCGGTGTATAGCGAGCGAGTAAGCCCGTTCCAGTGGGCCGGCCCCAAACGGTTCCGGCCACCCGGCATCCGCTTTGAGGACCTGCCTCCTGTTGATTACGTGGTTATTAGCCATAATCATTACGACCACCTCGACGAAAATACCGTGAAGCGGTTATACAGGCAACACCAGCCTCAATTTATAACCCCGCTTGGCGTTGGAGCCTACCTGAAAACCCTGGGTATTCCCACCGCGCACGACCTGGACTGGTGGCAAGAATACCCGGTGAACGATAGCCTGAACATTCAATCGGTTCCTGCCCAGCACTTTTCTGGCCGCGGGCTGGGCGATCGCGATGCTACGTTGTGGTGTGGATATGCCATTAAAAGGCCCAATGGTAATTTATATTTTGCCGGTGACACCGGGTATAACACCGCTACTTTTAAAGAAATTGGTAACAAGTCGGGGCCTTTTGCCTTATCGCTCATTCCTATTGGGGCCTACAATCCGAAGTGGTTCATGTCGTCCATTCACGTTTCTCCAGCCGAGGCTTTACAGATACATCGCGACGTACAATCGAGAAAAAGCATTGCCATACACTTCGGTACTTTTCCGCTGGCCGATGACGGCCAGGAAGAACCCGTTAATGACTTGCAAAAAGCCCGGAAAGAACAGGGCATTTTCGCTGAGGAGTTTATGGTGATGAAAGAAGGTGAATCTTTCTTGCTGGAACAGGAAGAAAGGTGAATAAATAAATCTGTGCACTTTTACGAACCCGTTTTCCCGATAAGTTTGTTTCGCTCCCCGTAAATACGGTTATTTTGGAGGATCTTACTGACCAGAAACACATGATTAAGTTTACAAGTAATTTCAAACCGGCCGGTTTCTTTTTCGTGCTGTGTGTTTTATTTAACTGTACTTCAAAAGAGGGAAACAACACCAGCCCCTCCAATCTGAAGGTATTATCGGTAACCGATACCATAACTAACTTCGACGTACCGCTATACCTGCCCAAAATTGAGGGGATGAAAAATGCTTACAACCATCCACTGGCGCGGGAAATTGCAGATAATACTATTGGTTCGGCAAACCAGGTGTTAACCTACTACCTGAACGACAGCATTTATCAGCAGGTAGATAGCCTGGACCGCATGACATTCGATGATTTCTTTACCCTGTATGCTACCCGTAAACTGAACGGGTATGTTGCCAGTGAAGAGGACCTGGAACAAATGTACCGGGTAATGGAAAACGTTCTGGGCGGAGAGGACTGGCAACGGGTAAAAACGGATGTAGAAAGCCAGATAGAAAAGCTGAGTATTGATCAACCTACCCTGATTAATAAGTACAGCGTTGCCCCCAGGGCTAAAACATTCCAGGTTATTACTCAATATAACCCTAAAAATGCTGCCCCATACCGAAGATTAATGTGTATGAACCTGATGCTACTAAATGAGCGGTTGGTAAATCTGGCCTATTACATCGATTATAAGGGTGAGCAGGATATTGTAAAGGCTAAAGAAAAGAACGAACAGCTAGTTAAACGGTTCCTGGAAGTAAACCCGGAGTAAATCAATCCAGCCCGGGGTGCCGAAGGGTAAATCAATTATATCCACTATTGCCACTCCCTTGCCGGCTTTTGAACTGAAACGAAAGCGGTTTAACTCATTACCGGCTGAAGATCGAATGTAGGTTTTTTTCCCAGTCTACTGTAAGGTAACCGGGAGCCCGGCGCTGCCTGCAACGCATCCCCGTGCCTGATTTACATCCGTTCGAAGCCGGCTAACCATGGTTCGGGGCCTCCTGCATCGGGTTTTTGCTATTCTGAAACCAGCAATTAACAACCAACGCGCCTGCTTTACCTTCCTTACCGCACCCGTTGTTAAAATGAACGCGTTACTTACCCGGCCTGCTCCGGCTATCATCTCCTGTACAACGAGGCTGAATTAGCTGACAGGTACCTACTGAATGCACCCAATACTTAGCAGGTAACAGGCACACGATGACCAATGACCAGCAGGTGGCAACCCGCTAACTTTACCGTTCTGCCTCCACCCGCTGCTTCAATTTTTCCAGACGGAGGATGTTACAACTTTTACCGAAGCTCGATAATAAACTAATCAGTTCGTAGCTTTCAATGATTTTCAACTGAACCAGCCAGTAGTCGAGAGTTTCTTCAAGAATCTGCTGGCTGCGATGCAGCGGCGTGGATTTAACGTACCGCCCCTGTTGCGGGGTAAATAGTAGGCGGGTGCCCGGTAACGGACTGGTCGGATTAGCAGTAGGCTGTGTTGAAACAGGTTTTTAATTTATAGCAGTAGCAAGAAGAGTTTTAGCGAAAGAAATTTCTTCCTGGTTAATAGTATGGGGCATTCCCGGATATACCTTCTTTTGCACCTTTGCTCCCATGTTATTCATGATTTTTTCTGTTTCATCAACCCGTTCAACCGGAACGTGTGGATCGGGATTGCTGGTACCGAGAAAAACTGGCGTACCATTAAACTGGCCACTGTAGTTTTCACCATAAATACGATCGCCAATTAACCCCCCGGTAAAAGCAACCACTCCACCATATTTGCGGGCATTTCTGGTGGTGTACTCGGTAGCCAGGCAGGCCCCCTGTGAAAAACCAAGCCAGTAAATCTGTTCGTTAGTAAGGCCCTGTTCAATCAGCCAGTTATGTGTGGCCTTCAGCATACCCAGGCTTTCCCCGTACCTGGGTTCGTTATCGTTTACCGGGGCCATGAAGCTGTACGGGTACCAGGTATTACCGGGAGCCTGTGGTGCCAGTACGAAAAAATCGGGATCGCTAATTTCTTTCCAGAGTTCCAGTATACTCCGGGCGGTTGCCCCTCTGCCGTGAATCATGATCAATGCTTTTTTTGCTTTATCGAGGGCTGACCCGGCGATGAGTACTTCCTCGTTATTAATTACCATAGCATAGTTGTTTATACATCTTCCTAATCAGTAAACAGATATCAGGTAAAACAGGTCATTAATTTCCGGGTGAAAGCGGATAATGGAAATTAAAAGCCCGTACGAACAGATCAGCATTATGCATTTAATTTATCCTAATTTTACTGATGAACCGGGATTTTTCCCGATGTTTATTTATGTCACTAACTAAAACTTATTTAACTAAGTATGGAATTATCAGAAGAACTTGCTGCGTTAATCCCCATCCTGCAGATAGCATTCCTTGCAATTGTATACATTGCTAACTGGAAAATTTTTGAGAAAGCGGGAAAACCAGGTTGGACCGGACTCATACCCATTTATAACATTGTGGTTTTGCTCGAAATCGTTGGGAAGCCCTGGTGGTGGATACTGCTGCTTTTAGTGCCTTTCGTTAATATTATTATTGCCATCTGGACGCTCCACCTGCTGTCGCTAAGTTTCGGTCAGAATGCTGGTTTTACGATTGGCCTGGTTATTTTAACTTTCATTTTCTACCCCTTACTTGCCTTTGGTGAATACCGTTACCAGGGGCCGGCCGGAAGTGAAACACTTTCCAAATCGGGTGCCTAACAGCTAGCGAATATGGGTATACCACCGGGCGAGTTTAACCGGTGGTACTCCCCAGGCCCATAAAGTAGCCATAACGATATATATGATATTGGCTTTCAGAAATCCCCATCGGGCAACCCGCCTGTCGGAAGAATACACCCGCTGAGGAACCAGCTTTATTTTGCCGTAATGAACAGCTTTCAGGCAAAAGTCTGCATCTTCCATAATCGGGGCTTCTTCATCAAACCCCCCACACTGTTGGTATACATCAGCGCGGCAAAACATCACCTGATCGCCATAAAGCATGCGCCAATTCTTGAAAAAGAAGAGCAAAGGGCGGCTTAGCAGGGCAGCATACCAGGTTTTAACGTAGTTATGCAGCGATACCAGCCAGCGGGTTTTCTGTCCTTTCATGATGGAAATAAATCCGCCGCAGGCAATTTTATCATCGTTCAGGGTAGATTTAATTAAAGACACAAAGTTTCCAGGCACCAGGGTATCGGCATGTAAAAAGCAGTACATGTTACTTGTAGCCTGTTTTACCCCGGCGTTCATTTGCCGGCCCCGGCCCGCCTTATCCAGTTGAATGCAGCGTACCGGGAATTGCCTGGCTATTTGAATGGTATTATCTGAACTTCCGCCGTCCACAATAATAATTTCATCAGGTTTCGGAGAAGCATTCAGCACATGGCGCAGCGTGCAGGCAAGGTAGCCTTCCTCGTTCAGCGTGGGAATAATTACGGCAAGTTTAGTAGCTGCTTCAATTGCTTTCATCCTGTAAATTCAAGCCAGTAATATAAGGTGATAATTCATTAATAAAGGAATAAGCTCTCCTATAAATTACATTCTCTCTTTAACGAAACCAACCACATATCATTCAACAACCTGAATACTGATTACAAACACATTTGGCTATGATTACAATCATGGCGACCGGGTTCTGCCATCAGCGTATGTACCGGGGCAATTAAAGAAATTTATAGTAAATCGATTGGCCATTTTTAACCTCCGCAGCCATGGAACTCAAGAAGAATCCGCGCATCGACCTGTACCGAATGAACAACCTCTTTTTCGCCATTGGTCTTTGCATCAGTTTACTTTTGGTTACCATCATGATTGAATGGAAAACCTACAACTACAGCAAGTTGGTTGATACTCCTACCCAGCACGATGAATTCCTGGAAGTTTATGATATACCACATACGGAGCAGCCCCCACCCCCTCCTCCCAAACAAACGATTATTCAACCGGAAATTATTGCCGTAGCCGATAACGAGAAAGTTATGGCCGACCTGGATATTCAGCTCGACGTTGAAATTACTGAGGACATGGTAATTAACGAGCAGCAAGCAGTAGATATCAGCGGCTTAACGCTGGACGAACCGGAAAAAGAAGAAAGCCAGGAAGTTTTTATCATTGTAGAAGAGCAGCCCGAACCGGTAGGCGGAATAGAAACGTTCTACGCTTACGTAGGAGAAAACCTGGAATACCCCAGGAGAGCGGTACTAAACGGAACAGTAGGAAAGGTATTTCTACAGTTTATCGTTGAGCGCGATGGAAAAATTGGGAACGTAAAAGTACTGAAAGGAATTGGAGACGGCTGCGACGAGGAGGCTGTACGGGTTATAAAAAACGCTCCGGCCTGGAAGCCCGGCAAGCAACGCGGCCGCCCGGTTCGGGTTAGGATAGTTGTTCCCATAGCATTTAAGTTGAATGAACCTCGCATTTAACAAGAACAACTTGCTCATTACAGAGAGCTCGGGCGGGCAGCCCTCGGTGAAAGTTTATTTACAGCAAGCTTTCAGGTAAGCCTGTATCGTATTTTCTAATCCAGAATACAGTGCATCACAAATCAGAGCATGCCCGATAGAAACTTCATCGACGTGCGGTACCTGGCGAACGAAATACTGCAGATTATCCAGGTTTAAATCGTGCCCGGCATTAACACCGATACCCAGTTCAAAGGCTTTTTTTGCGGCTTCTACGTAAGGAGCTACTGCCTCTTCCCGGTTGGCCACATAACCTGTGGCATAACTTTCAGTGTAGAGTTCAATGCGATCGACCCCGATTTCAACTGCCCCGGCCACCAGGTCTACATCAGGCTCCACAAAAATGGATGTACGTATGCCTTGATCTTTAATTTCTTTAATAATGGCCCTCAACTGTTCGGCATGCCGGATAGTATCCCAGCCTGCATTGGAAGTAAGTACATGGGGAGGGTCTGGTACCAGCGTGGCTTGGGCCGGTTTTACCGTCCGAATCAATTCCATGTATCGTTCGTTGGGATACCCTTCAATATTAAATTCAGTTTGTAGTACCGGTTTCAGGTGCAGCACGTCCTGCCACCGGATATGCCGCTCATCGGGTCGGGGGTGAACGGTTATACCCTGTGCGCCAAACTTTTCAGCATCGAGAGCCACTTGTACCACATTCGGCTGGTTTCCTCCCCGCGCATTTCTGAGGGTGGCTATTTTGTTTATATTTACACTTAACTTTGTCATAAGCAAACTTTTATAAAACTAAACTGATAACAACAAATTACAGTCCATGAGTTTAAAGGAACGGATAGAAACTGATATTAAAAATGCCATGCGGGCGAAGCAGCAGGATGAACTCCGTGCCCTGCGGGCCATAAAGTCGCAAATTCTGCTGGCAGCCACCGAAAAGGGGGCAGCCGAAGACTTAACAGAAGCAGAAGAGATGCAGTTGTTAAATAAAGCAGCTAAACAGCGAAAAGATTCACTTGAAATTTATAAAAAAGAAAACCGGACCGACCTGGCAGAAAAAGAAGAACAGGAATTATTAATTATTGAACGTTATCTGCCCAAGCAGCTATCGGAAGAAGAAGTAAAAGAAACCGTGAGCGGTATAATTTCTGAGCTCAATGCCGGAAGCATGCAGGACATGGGCAAGGTGATGGGCGTAGCTACGAAAAAACTGGCAGGCAGGGCAGACAATAAAACTATTGCCAGTGTGGTTAAATCTTTACTGGCATGAGATAAAATATGTTGAATATCTGGGATATCATATTACTTATTCCCTTGCTGCTTGGGGCATGGCGTGGCTTTCAAAAAGGAATTATTCAGGAAGTTTTTTCCGTTCTGGCCCTGGTAGTAGCCATTATTGGTGGATTTAAACTAACCCAACTGGGGGTAGACTGGCTGAGTACACATACCGACCTTTCGGGCAGTTACCTGCCTTTCCTGGCTTTTGCAGGTATTTTTATTCTCACTCTTTTAATTGTAAACCTGGTCGGCAGGCTGTTGAAAGCCGTCCTGAGCCTCACGCCGCTAGGCGGGCTCGACAGCTTCATCGGCGCAGCTCTGGGCATTACCAAATGGCTATTCGGATTAAGCATCGTTTTTTGGCTCATCAGCTTAACCGATATAAAGTTACCTAGCCAGCTAACGGCAAAAAGTTTATTATATCCATATTATGTTGCTTTTGCCCCTGCGCTAATAGAACTGGTAACTGCCTGGTTACCAAACCTTGATAACCTGATCGACATGGTAGCCGATGTTTTGTCGGAGGGTAAACGGTAAACCTCCCTTTTATTTTAGTAGTTTGTAGTAGAAAATCATTTATTTGTGTTTTAAGTGAACATTAAATGATGAATGCAGTAATTAATACGCCTGAAATAAAACAACAGGGTAAACACCGTTTTATAGACGAGGGGAAAGGGTATCCGCTGGTACTTGTACACGGTTTATTTGGAGCACTTAGCAACTGGGGAACTGTAGTGGAAGAATTTTCAAAGCAATACCGGGTGCTGGTTCCTATGCTACCGATTTATGAAATTCCCGTTAGAAAGGCCGGTATGAACTCACTAACAGCCTACCTGGAAGAATTTGTAGATGATATGGCTCTGAACCGTTTTGCCATTATCGGAAACTCCCTCGGCGGCCACATTGGTTTAATTTACGTACTGGCTCACCCTGGCCGGATAAGCCACCTGGTACTTACCGGAAGTTCCGGGCTGTTTGAAAACTCAATGGGAAGTTCCTTTCCTAAAAGAGGCAATTACCAGTTTGTTAAAGAACGGGTAGAACACACCTTTTACGACTCTGGTGTGGTGACCAAGGACTACGTTGATGAAATATTTAACATTGTAACCAACATACCCAGGTGCATGAGCATTGTGGCTATTGCCAAATCTGCCCAACGTAACAATATGGCAAATGATGTCGTGAACATAAAAACACCTACTTTACTAGTCTGGGGATTGAACGATACTATTACACCTCCTGTTGTGGGACATGAGTTCAATCGACTAATACCAACGTCAACTTTGCATTTCATTGATAAATGCTGCCACGTTCCGATGATGGAGCACCCAGATAAATTTAATCAACTGGTCTTTAATTTTTTAAAAGAGCACGAAAACTGAAACCAATGATAGCTGCTGATTTAATTAACAAAAATGTGCCTTCGCTCGACGCTGGTGAAGATATTGGCCAGGCCATTACATTAATGGATGACTACAAGTTGCATAAATTACCGGTAGTTGATAATAGCAAATTCAAAGGTTTTATTACCGAAGATATGCTTTATGAGCAGCAACCGAATGGATATTCGCTGAGCTTGTTCGAGTTTGACGAACAAAACTGCTTTGTACTGGAAGGCCAGCATTTTTACGATGCTGTTAAAATGGCTGTTGACTGCCATTCAACCATGATAGCTGTATTGGATGACGAAGACAAATCGTTCAGGGGAGTTATTACTACAGAAAGCTTAATCGAATGCTATTCTGCCACTTCAGCTGTTCAGTCGCCCGGTTCGGTAATTGTTCTTTCATTAAAATCGATAGATTATTCACTTTCAGAAATTTCGCGGCTGATTGAAAGTGATGGGGCGAAAATCATCGGCAGTTACATCAATGTACACCCTAACGACCCACAAAGACTGCTCTTAACCCTGAAGATCGATAACAGGGATGTTTCTCGTATCGTAGCTACGCTTGAGCGATTTGAGTACACTGTTGCAGCCCAGTTCCAGGAAGACGCATTAGTATCGAACGAGAAGGAAAGGTTGGGAATACTTATGAGGTACTTGAATATTTAACGTAATTTTTCCTTTTTTAAATATTCTATTTTCTAAAATTCCACATCTGATTTTTTTAGCTAACTTATTGTATTACCACGCTTGAAAGTCTTTTATGAATATAGCCATCCATGGTAAGGAAGTTAGTGAAAAGAATACGACTTACATTCTTGAACTATTTGACTTTCTGCTGAAAAACCAGGTTGAAGTTTCCATATCTGAACGTTTCCAGAAAATTGTCAGCAGTTTTTATTCTGCTCCCCCGTTTAACACCTTCGGTAAAAAAATTCCTCCAAATACGAATTACGTACTCAGTCTTGGTGGCGATGGCACGTTATTGGAAACTATTACATACGTAGGCAACTATGAAACGCCTGTTTTGGCCGTAAACACCGGTAGGATGGGTTTTCTGGCTACAGTATCACCGGAAGAACTGAAAAATGCTACCCGGAAACTGATTGCGGGTGAATATGAAATAGACCGGCGGGGGAAAAATCACCCGGAAAAGCAACCCCAGTTAATTCCGGGGGGAAAATTTTTTT
>CAZIWJ010000138.1:0-9677 GCA_964542855.1 uncultured Roseivirgaceae bacterium | reverse complement strand
GACCACCGAGATCTACACTCTTTCCCTACACGACGCTCTTCCGATCTGCATATTCTTCGCCGAAATCTTCGCCCACTACCCACTGGTCGCGGGTGCCATCATACTTTAGGATCTGCCCGTCGGCAGCACCCGGTACGTTAGTAAATATTTCAATCCAGGCATCATTTTGCCAGTAATAGAATTTCGTCTGGTCGGTATCAAAAACCAGTAAACCGTTATCTGCACTGCTCAGGCTACTCGCCAGGTTATTCCGCTGCTGCGACGACAAACCGGGCAGCATAAAACCCTGGTCGTCATTAGGTGACACCAGTTGCAAAATGGCATTGGAATTAGGATTGGTGGTTCCGATACCCACATTCTGCTGGGCCAGGGCAGGAGTAAGAAACAGAAATAGCATAACGGCCCCGATACCTGCTTTAAGTACTTTTGCTGATCTGTTATCTTGTTTGTATCTCATCTTTTTTCTCCTCACTTATCGGTTCCATAATCAGGAAGAGGCTTTTAAACCTTTCCGGGTAGCGGTCGGGTACCCGCAGAGGCTGGTATACCTTAAGCGTACTGGTTTCCAGACCATTCATTTGTTTCAGCTCTTCTTTGGAAATATTCAGTTGTGTAGCAATGCGGTACAGGGTTACCCCCGGTTTAACCAGGTGCATCGTGGTTTCAGGCAAGTGCTCTTCCTCGCCGTTGGCAATGTAAAATTCCACCCTTCGATCGTACTGGCGCTTAGCATAATCATCGGCAGAGTAGTTGTTCGTCGTAATTTCGCCCAGGGCGTTTACAACAATCTCGGTTTCATCGAGCCCACCTTCAATCAGGTAATCATAAACATTATCGCCCCTTTTTTTACTCAGTGCCCGGTTGTATCCCTCATCACCAAAAATGTCGGCGTATGCGTTAATGGTAACTTGCAGATCAGGGTTTTTAGCAGCGTATGCTATCAGTTCATCCAGTATTTGTTTTGCTTCAGAACGTAAGCTGCTCTTGTTCAGATCGAAATATACGTTTTCAAACTTCACGCTCACCTGCCTTTTGGTATTGCCTTTCATGCTGAAATTAACAACGCTGTAGTTATTCTTTTTGGTAAGGGTACGGCTCTCGTTTTCCAGTGCAACCCGGTAGTTCTGATCAGCATCGATGTTCACGTACCGGAATTCTCCCTTATTATTTGTTTTAGTGGTTTTAACTACCTCACCCTGATCATTAACCAGGGGCACAGTAACATTAACCACCGGCTTATCGGTTGCCGGGTCGATGATTCTTCCGGTAATGGTTACCTGTTCGTAATCTGACGATTCGAAGGTATTGTACGCATACACTTCCTCTTCTTTCTTTTCTTCGTTAAGCAGGTTGTTTACAGTAGATTTTATTTGCGCCTTACGTACCTGTGCCAGTCGCTGAACTCGCTGCTGTTTTTCTTCCGGTAAATTTTCGTACCCTTTCATGGCATCCCGGGCGTCAGGACCTCCCCTTATACCGGTTTCTTCCATAATCAACGCACTGATCATGTTATCCACTTTATCCTGCTCTTTTTCCGAAAGGCGATCGTAGTAATAGAGGTCATCGGCAACCTGTTCTCCAGCAACCTTTAACGCCACGCTGCGCATCAATTCAGGACTTTCCGTTACCTTTCTCACGGCGCGGATGCGGGCTTTCACCGACTGCTCAACCAGTCGCTTTTCTTCCGCACTCAGTTGCTGCATTTGTTCACTGGCCCCGGCCTCCAGTTGTTTCTTATCGGTACCGTTATTTTTGAAACTAGCCTTCACCAACAGGTTCGAGGCACGGTTTACCCGGTTTTTATTTTCTTCGTCCAGGTTTTGCATTTGCTCCCGAAAACTCTGACCGTTTTCAGCTACCTGCTCGGCTGCCAGCTTACCCAATGCTTTTACCTGTTCGTTAACCCGTTGATCAATAGCCTTTTTCTGTTCCTCTGATAGCTGCGCGTAAAATTCCTGTACCGGCTTATCCAGTTCCAGGGATGTTCCCAGCAGCATGGAGTTTATACGGGCCTCCACCATACCGGTAACGTACTGTTTTTCGGTGAAGCTTAACAGGTTTACATCCAGCGATTCGTTATTATTTAAGGTGGAAGCTCTTGCAAGCTGCTCTTTCTCCCCCACCAGCCGAAGGGCCTGAATCTCGATTTCCGAAAGACGGAAAACTCTCTTTTTATCTTCTTTACTCAACCCATTATAAAACTCCTGTAATTCGGGTTCAAGCTTAACTTTATCCATACCCAACAGGCGGGCCTTGATCCGGGCATCGATGAGTTTACCGATTTTTCGCTTCTCCAGGTCAGGGAGCATTGCCAGGCGCGCCAGGTCGTCAATAGCCTGCTCTTTCTTCTCTCCTTCCAGTTGCCTGGCCATTTTTACCAGTCGATCCTGACGGGCATCGGTAATCCGGTTGATGCGGTTTTTCTCTTCTTCTTTCAGCGAAGCATAATAAGCACTGGCTTCTTCGCTCAGTGGCGGTTCTTCCATGTTTAGCAAACGGGCCTGCAGGGTGGCTTCTGCAATCTGGCTGATGTATTCTTTTTCCTCCTCCGGCAGATTAGAAATATACTCCTGGTCTTCTTCAGCCTGCCTGCGGGCCTGCTTTTCATTCTTATTTAGGAGCGTTTTAAGGTTTTCAACCTCTGCATTGGCCAGGCGGTTTATCCGCTCCTTTTCTTCTTCCGAAAGCCTGGAATAAAACTGCCCGGTTTCCTTGTCCATTGATGGATTGCCGCTGTTTTTCATTTTAGCCTTTGCCCGGGCTTTTACCGCCTGATTAACGTAATACCGTTCTTCTTCGGTTAGCTTGCTAAAATATTCTTCATCGGCGGCAACCTGTTCATTTCGTTGCTCCTGATCTTTTTGCGCCAGGTCGCGGGCACTTTCAATTATAATGCCGGCTAGCTGGTAAACCCGTTCTTTTTCTTCTTCCGATAATTGTTCGAAGAACTCCTGTACTTCAGGATCCATATCGGCGTTTTCCTTACCCAGTAACCGGGCTTTGGCAATGGCGCGGCTGGCTGCGTTTACCCGGTACTGTTCTTTTTCTCCCAGCTTAGTAAACTCCGCAGCATCGATAGTATTTTCTGTGTTTTTCCCGTTAACAGAAGCGGCTGCCAGGTCGCGCAGGCTGTTAATTTCCACCGTAGCCAGGCGATATACCCGTTCTTTTTCTTCTTCCGAAAGCGATGCGTAATACTCTTTCAGTTCCGGATCTAACCCTTCTTCTTTGCCTTTCAGCCTGGCCATCACCCGTTGATCAACCACCTGCCTAACGCGGCTTTGCTCTTCTTCCGGAAGTTGATTCAGGTAGGCGCGGTCTTTGGCAGCCTGTTCATTTTTTTGCTGCTGTACCTTTGCCGACAGCTCGCGGAAACCTTCTATTTCAACGGCGGCCAGGCGGTAAACACGATCCTTCTCTTCGTCAGAAAGCTTTTCGTAGTAGTGTTTCAGTGCCGGTTCAAGTTCTGCATTTTCCTTGTTCAGGAGCCGGGCTGTAATGGTAGCCTGCACAATGCGTTTTACTTTACTTTGCTCCTCTTCCGGCAAACGGCTGAAGTAAGCATTGTCGGCTGCGTACTGTTCGTCCTGCCTGGCCTTTACCTGTTCGGCAATTTCGCGCAGACCATCAATTTCTACGGCGGCCAGGCGGTACACTCTTTCTTTTTCATCTTCAGAAAGTTTAGCGTAGTACTGCTTCAGTGCAGGGTCTTGTATCTCGTTTTTACTGTTAAGCAACCGGGCCTCCACCTTCTGGTCTACGATGCGTACCACCCGGCTTTGCTCGGCTACCGGCAGGTTGCTCAGGTATTCCTTATCCTGGTTCTGCTGCTTGCTGTTTTCTTCCTCTCCTTTTTCGGCCAGGTTGCGCAGGCTGTTAATTTCTACTGCAGCCAGGCGGTAAACCCTTTCCTTTTCTTCATCGGAAAGCGACTCGTAATACTCCTTAACATCAGGATCGAAATCCTGGTCCGTACCCAACAATTTTACCCGTACTGTACTTCTCACCAACTGGTTTACCCTTGCCTTTTCTTCTTCCGGCAACTGGCTCAGGTATTGCTGGTCGGCATTATTCTTTGAAGCAGATTCTTTGTTCGCTTTCTCCCGGGCATTGCGAAGGGCATTAATTTCCACAGCAGCCAGGCGAATAACGCTTTCCTTGTCTTTTTCGCTGAGGTTATCGTAATAGTCCTTTAACTCAGGGTCGAGCGCTACCGATTTACCCAGCAGTTGAGCCCGTACATTTACCTGAATAATGCGATCAACACGTTTTCTATCCTCTGCCGGAAGCGAAGTAAAATAGTCCAGGTCGCGCCTTTCAGGTACTAATGAACTAGCAGTTGCTTTATCTTCGCTTTCCCGGAAAACAATGAGCCGCTGCACAGCCTGTTTTTCGTTTTCCGTAAGAGATTTATAAAAAGGTACCTGGTTCAGGACTTCCGTTCTGAATTCGGGGTTTTGCAATGCCAGTTCAATAACTTTATCTACCTGTTGCTGTTTACTTGTCGATAAATTGGCGTAGTACTGATCATCCGATTCAATTGCCTGCAGTACCATTTCTTCCCGGGTAGGGAGTAGTTCTGGCATGCTGGCTATCATTCCTGTAGCCGAAACCCGGGCCATCACCATCGACTGGCTTACCTGGCTTAACAGGTTCAGCGTTTCCTCATCGAGGTTACTACCTGTTAAAGCAAGTGATTCGGTTCCAACGGCTAGTTGGGCCAGCCGGGTTTGAATGAATTTATCGATCCGTTGCTTATCTTCCGCTTTCAGTTTACTTGCCTGGCCTCTTTCGGCAATCATACTGGCCTGGATATTTTCACCCACGCGGTTCACCCGGTTTTTCTCTTCTTCAGGTAGGTATTCCATGGCTTTTTTTCCCGACAGGATGCGTTCCATAACACGGTTTCGAAAAGTATTTTTCCGGTTCCCGTTCAGGCTCTGGTAGTATAACGCATCTTCACTTAACCGGGCTGTGAGTTCCTGCTGCCTTTTGGCGTACGAAAGGTCTTCTTTTTCGCGTGATAAAGACGACTTGTTAATTTTAGCAATTACCGCCTGCTGCGATTTGATCTCGAAGCCATAAACAGAAAACTGGCCCGACTGATCGGAACGGTTGGAGGCCAGGTAGCCTTTGTTATCACCGAGTACCAGGTAGCAGTCATCTTTGCTAGAATTGAACGGATAGCCCAGGTTCTGAATAGAAGCCTGTTGCAGGGTATTGCCTTCGGCTAAAAACAAGTCGATGCCTCCGAAGCCGGCATGCCCATCGGAGCCAAACAGCAACACATCATCCTTCCAGTAATAAAAAGGGGTGATTTCATTGAAAGGGGTGTTTATTTTGTTCCCCAGGTTAACCGGTCGGCCCCAGTTTTCCTCACCGCGCTTCACGCACATCCAGATGTCGTTTCCGCCTTCCCCGCCACTGCGGTTAGAAGAGAAGAACAGCGTATCGCCAGTGATTGTAACCTGCGGATGACGGTTATCTGAATTCGGCCGGTTCACGTTTTTGTTCAGGGGTTCCGGTCGTTGCCACCTGCCTTTTTTCTTCTCCGACACGAATATCTGGCAGTTGGTACTGCCGTTAGTAAAGCAGCTGGTGTAATAAAATTTGTTTCCTTCGGCGTTAAAGCTGCCCGAACCATCGTGCCAGCGCGAGTTGGTTACCCGGCTCAGATTATTAAAATCGTTAGGTTTCCAGCCGCTACTAATTAATTGCCAGCCGAAGTTGTCGGTAAACCCTTCGCCTGAACTCTCATCGACCAGCGCACTGCCCGATACCACCCGGCTCGAGGTTGTAACCAGGGTTGAATCATTTTGGTAAATAGCCGGGGCGTAATCATTATAGGAAGAATTAACTGGTGCCTTTAGCTGGCCAAAGTTGAAGTTAGGCAGAACCGTTTCCTGTTCAGTAAGTGCAAATTCGCAGCCTTTCTGCTCCACTTTTGCCTTAGGCAATAATTGATTTCGCTGGGCAACTGTAAGTTTTTTAGAATATTTGGTTAAAAAAGTATTGAAGTTATTGAGGGCACTGCGGTAGCGTCCGTTATACTTTTCCATCAGGGCCAGATAGAATAAAGCCTCCGGGTAATCGCCGGTTGCAGCTTTATTCACCTGCTTATAATATTTTTCTGCTTCGCTGTAGTTGAACAGGTTACGATAACAATTTCCTACCTGAAGTAAAACATTCAGGTTTTGCTCATCTTCTTTTAATACCTTATTAAAAAGGGTTATTGCTTTAAAATAGTAGCCATTTTCATAATATTCCTGCGCCTCCCGCTGCAATTTGCTGTTCGCACCGTTCTGCGCAAAAGCCGTTACAGAAATTAGCATTGCCACTAGTGCTATGTTAATTGATCTGATCATAATTTAAAATAATGGTGTTGAAACACGTTTTACGTCCGATCGCTGTTGTATTTTGTATGATAGAGATAGCTCAAACGCTGTACCACTGGCTGTACTACCTGGAGTAAAGCTGTTGGTATCATAACTTACCGCTGTACTAAATACCCCGTTGCTTGCACCAAGCAGGATAATAAATGCATTGTTGAGCCGGTGCCATGCCCCGGTGTGTAACTGAATACGGGTAGTATTCTGCATGACGTTACTCTTGAATTCATGCTTAAATACCATAAAGGCCCCTACATCAACCTGGGTTAGGTATTCCTGATTCAGTACCATGGCACTAGGTTGCACACTGAATTTCCGGCTCAACTGAACGTTGGCCCCGCCATGAATTTTATACTGTATGGGCAGGGGATCACTGGCGTCGGTAAAGCTCATGGAAGGCTGGTTCAGGTTAGCCGCAGCAAAACCCAGGTAAGAAGAAAAGGGTAAATCGGGGCGATAACGCATATTTTTAGAATTAAATACCCAAACCAACCCAGCGTTTACCCCTAGCCCGTTGGCCCGGACGTTACGGCTGAAAGCCGGGGTGATGTCGCGGTTAAATCCACCGGCTGTTACCTGTGAACCCCAAGTAAAATTTCCGGTCTCTACACGTTGCTGGTAGTAGCTGCCCTGCAAACCCAGCACAAGGTGGTTTACTCCGTAAAAATCGAGTTTCAGGTTATGAGCATAGCTCAGGCTCACCCCGTTGGTAACCAGTTCACCCGCTATGCCGGCTGCATCGCGCAGCAGGGTAATTCCTGCTCCTCCGATGTGCCGGTTTACCGGGCCTTTAAGCATAACGGGATAGATAAAGGAAGCCTGGCTGGTATGAAATTTCACGTTGGCCTGCTGCTGGGTGCGGTGATTAATGCCGGCGTACATTTTGTTCTCCAGGCCGGAGAGTGCCGGGTTCAGGTACAGTGGAGCAGCATAAAATTGAGAAAACCGGTAGGCCTGTGCGTGGGCGATATTGCTACCAGCCAGCAAAAGCACTAGCGTTACCGATACCTGCATTACACGATATGTACGTAGTATTTTACTCATCGTAACAGTGTTACCGACCCGGTTTTATTTAATGAAGCACCACTTTCAAAACTGGCCTGGATTTGATAAGTGTAAACACCCGACATCACACTTTCGCCGGTTTCCGTGTTGGTTCCATTCCAGCCGCTGGTTTGCATCTCTCCGGCTGAATCGGAAAAGAACACCAGGCTTCCGAAGCGATCGTAAATTCGGATACTGAAGTTTTCATTACTCAGGTTTTTGGCGTACACCTTCATTACCTGCTCTTCCTGGTCGGGCGAATTGGGGGCAAAGGCAGAAGGAACCAGTAATTCGTCTTCAACTGAAAATAACTTGTTAATCGCCAGGGTATAAAGCCCTTCCCCTCCTCTAAACTGGCTGCGAACAGTACCCGGTAAACTACCCGGATCACGTTCCAGTGAATAAATTGTGCTGCCTTCCCCCCGGGTTGCACCAACCACGTAGAATTCCGGGTTCGGCGACGATTCATCATCGAGAACAGGTAGGGTAACGGTGGAGGGATTAAGCGAACCGGATAGCACACGCAATTCCCATTGCCGGGCAACAGATAGGGCAGCAATAGAATCGCCCCTGGCCAGTCCTGCCGTGTCAGCAGGTTCTGTAATGTCTACTGAAAGCAGCGGATCAACACCAGAAGCATCCTCCAGCACAAAAGGCGTGTAATTATTTTCCGTTCCAACCGGAAAATCCAGGTAACCAGTACCGCTGCGCAGAAAGTTTCCGATTACGTAAGCATCAGATGATGCATTGATTACCTGCGCACCGTTTTCTAAGGTAATGCTGTTATTATTGGTAATGACCCTGCCAAAGTAGAGGTCGAGGGTTTGGGTGACATTAAGCGCATTTTCCAGAATCTTATCACCTCCACCTTCTACCACAAAACCCGAAAGGGCTGTCCGGTTGTTCAGGCCCAGGTACTGGGTGTTTTCTCCGAAAAGAACCAGCGTTCCCGTGGAACTGACGAACTGATTTTCATTAACCAGGTTACCCGATACCAGCAGAGTTCCCCGGTTGGTCAGGTTACCCCGGTTCAACAAATGACCATTCACGCTAAAATTTACTCCTTCATTAACAAAAAGCACGTCATTATTTACCAACAAAGGTGCCTGAGCAAATCCGGGAGGAATGCCCTGAAATAAAAAAATTACAAGAAATATAAACAGAGTATTATTTATTACCAGGTTACTCAAAATATCATCTTATTCAACAGGTGGCTTCATAACTAGTTGAAGAAAGCAGGATTGGCGCAGTAAACTATTCCAAACTAGCAGGGAATAGTACTTATGTGTTATTTTTCAACTTAGTGAATACCTTTTCTCTTCAACACACAACATATCAGCAAGTAATATGCCATCAGCAGTAATTAGGTGTTTTTTCCATGTTAACAGGTATTTTTCCATTCAGTATGGGATAAATTTCCTGAAATGGGATGGAGTAACCGGCCGTTGTGTAAAACCAAGCGGGTAATAAAAAACCCTTTCTGAAATAGAAAGGGCCTAACAAATTAAATAAGAATCGTTTTTTAACCTTTTATCAGGAGCCGAATACCTCTCTAAACATCTGGCTCATTTGGTTCCACGATTTTTCATCGGCTTCTTTGTCGTAGGCCAGCGGTAGCTCAAACTTCTGCCCCAGGCTATCGGCACCCGGATTGGTGTAGGCATGCTTTACTCCTTTGTAAGCGATGTATTCATAGTTTACTTCTGCGCGCTGCATAGCCGAATCCAGAGCACTCACCTGCCCGGCGGTAACAAAAGGATCGGCTCCTCCATTTAATACCATTACCTTTTGTGCTTTTACCGGTTCACCGGTACCCGGCATGGCGGGCAGTCCTAACCCGGCGTGGAAGGCAACCACGGCATCGAGGTCTACGCCAAGGTTAGCCATAGTTAGCACAACTGACCCTCCGAAACAGAAGCCAATGGCACCTATTTTATCCGGATCAACATTCGGGTTTTGCTTCAACGTTTCCATAGCCTGCATAAAACGAGCTTTGGCCACATCGATGTTCGACATCACCATGCCGGAAAACTTCTGGGCCGAAGAAGGATGATTAGCCTGTTTACCGCTGCCATACATGTCTACTGCCAGGGCTACGTAACCCATTTCGGCCAGTTTCCTGGCTTTAGTACGGGCGTGTTCGTTATGGCCCCACCATTCATGAACCACCAGGATGCCGGGCTTTTTTGTGCCATCGTCTTTCATGGCAATATAACCGTTCATAGTTACGCTGTCGGTAGCATA
>CAZIWJ010000137.1:0-9707 GCA_964542855.1 uncultured Roseivirgaceae bacterium | reverse complement strand
CGGGAAAATCCGGCGCTGGTCCTTCACGATTGCTTCTGTCATCTGGGCAGCGGCCGAACCCGGTGCATACCAGGCAGAGGTACCCATGAGCTTAACCAGCTCGCCCCCGCCGAACTTGGTGCGTTCTACAATCTTATCCAGCTCGTCTTTGGCTATTAATTCAGTAACCGGGATACCCCCCACGGTGGTGTAGCGGGGAAGTGGAACCATGGTATCACCATGACCACCCATTAAAACGGCCTGGATGTCTTTAGGTGAAACCTTCAGGGCCGTAGCCAGAAACGCACGGTAACGGGCAGTGTCCAGGATACCGGCCATTCCCATAACTTTGGTTCTGGGCAACCTGGAAGTAAGATGAGCCTGGTAAGTCATTACGTCGAGCGGATTGGAAACCACAATAATAATAGCTTCCGGCGAGTGTTTAATTACACTTTCCGTTACACTCTTCACAATACCCGAGTTGGTTTGAATCAGGTCATCACGCGACATGCCCGGCTTTCGGGGCAAACCAGAGGTGATAACCACTACTTCAGAACCTGCCGTGGCACTGTAGTCGTTTGTGTGCCCGGAGGTGTAGGAATCGTATAAGTTGATGGGAGATTTTTGCCAGATATCGAGCGCCTTTCCTTCGGCCAGGCCTTCTTTGATATCAACCACAACAATTTCGTTGGCTACTTCGCGATAAGCCAAAACATCAGCACAGGTGGCACCAACATTTCCGGCACCGACAACCGTTACTTTCATATGTTCAGATTTAATTAAGGTTATAACTACTTGTAGCAAAATTAGGATAAAAGGGCAGATTTCATAATGACATTCGTCCTTTCCAACCTGATAACAACAGATTCCAGCGGGTATTATTCACAATACCACATCGAGTGATGCCAGGTTAAAAAAACCGTATACCTCCCGGTACGATTCGAAGAGCTCATCGATATATTCATTTTGCAACCTGGCAAGACGGGTCATAATTTTTGCTTTGATCCTGGGATGATCGTTCAGAATAGACTGTACGTTGGCATGCGGTACCACGTACAGCTCAGCCTCTTCCGACACCACAACGGCATTGTAATTCCTCTTGGTACTGGTTAACATGGCGTTAGTGCCAAACGACTGTCCTTTTTTCAGGTAAGCCAGGCTTTCTTCCTGTCCCTTCACATCCACAAATAAATTAATCATTCCGTTATTAATCAGGTAAAGCGCATGGCTGGGATCATTCCGAAAGAAAACCACCTCGTTCTCTTTGTACTTTCTTAAATACATGAATGGAAGGAAATTCGCCATTTCATCGTTCGATAGGTCAGCGAACAGCGGAATTTGGGCCAGGAAATAAAAGGTTTTACTTTCTTCAGCAGAATAAGTACGTTTAAATGGGTTAATCATAATGAATAGTGAAGATGCTTACCCGCTTCGTCGAGGAGCTCATTTTAAATCGTTCATCAATCCGATGACCGGGAAGCCAGACAATATCTTTTCCGCTGCAAAGTACTAAAGTTCTTTGCTTTGTGGTTAAACGAACTTTATTATTGATCAGATAATCACTTAACTTTTGCCTTCCGCTCATTCCGAAAGGGATAAACCAGTCGCCTGCCTGCCAGTTTCTCAGAACCAGTGGATAGGATATTTTATCGGAATCAACGTAAGCCCGGTTAGGCGTAAACTCCGGATTCAGGTTATCAGCTGTAACCATTCGGTGCGAAAGTGTAAGGTTTTTCATAACCGGTAATTCGGTGGTTTCACTGGTTATCGGCAGGTTAACAAAATCCTTGTTTTTACCGGCCAGCAATAACTCGTTCCGGTTAACGACCAGCTGGTAATTTTTGCTTTCGAATTTTCGTCCGGTTTGCAGTGAATAGTTCATTATTGCTTCGTACAGGTCGCGCACCTGCTGGCGAGAAAACCCTTTTTTATCTAGCCATTGATGGAGTAAAGAAAGCACGGCCGAACATGTACCGAGCGACCGAAAGGTGAACCACTCGGCTTCGCAATCCCGGGCCAGGTTCTTGCTCATGAAGTTATTCACGTATTCTTGCAATACCGTATCGGCTTCCTGGTAATAGGTAAAGTTTTCAGTAAACCGTTGAAGAAAAGAAGGGTTCAGCTCTTCCAGTTGTGGAATTACCTTTTTTCGCAAAAAATTGCGTTTATATTTTATTTCCTGGTTAGAAGAATCTTCCCGCCAGTGCAGCTCATGCTGATGAGCGTATTTTTCCAAATCATACTTGCTGGCAAACAGCAGTGGTCGGATAATATTCATCCTTTTTACCGGTATGCCTTTTAAACCTGCCATACCAGTTCCCCTAACCAGGTTCAGTAATACTGTCTCGGCCTGGTCGTTACTATGGTGGGCCGTGGCAATACGGGTATACTGTTTTTCTTTTGCCAGTTCATTAAACCAGTGATATCGTAAAGCCCGGGCAGCCATTTGTACGGAGTTACCTCCTTCAGGTTCAGCTACGGAATGTTCCTTGATAAAGCACGGAACGCCCCAGCTTTTGCACAGGAGTTGTACCCATGCGGCATCGTTGTCACTTTCTTTGCCCCGTAGTTTGTAATTAACGTGAGCAACGGCTACGTTACCGGTGAACCGTTGAGTTAAATGAAGTAGTACAACCGAGTCAAGCCCACCGCTTACCCCAAGCAGTACGCGGTCGTCGGGGGTCATTAAAGCATGACGATAAACAAACTTTTTAAATTGTGCGTACATGTGCTGAAAGCTAATAACATTGTAACAAAGGCAAAAAGAAATTTTCATTCCATGAATCCGGGCTACCTGTTTTTTCTACTAATTTTCAACTTTTTATTTTCATCGTTCTCCGCGACCTACGCACAGGAAAACAAAAAAATTCGGATCGAGCGTGCCGATACCTTTCAGGGTGGTCGTGATGAAACCGGAAGAAATTACCGTAAGCTGGTGGGCAACGTAAAGCTAAAACAGGAAACAACTGAAATTTTCGGTGATTCAGTAGTGCTTTATCCCGACAGCAGCATTGCAGTAGTAACCGGTAAAGAGGTAAAAGTGATTGAAAGCGATACCATTACTCTTACTGGTAATGAATTGCGCTATAACGGTTTAGTGAAGTTTGCAAGTATGAAGGGCGACGTGGTGTATACCGACCCATCGTTGCAGTTATTTTCCAGCGTACTGGATTATGATATTGCAAAAAACCAGGTGTTTTACTACGGTGGGGGGAAACTGGTAGATAGTGTTAATACGCTCACCAGCCTCGATGGAACTTACAACACCATAACTAAACGATCAGCTTTTAAAGATGATGTGGTACTGACCAATCCCCGGTACGTATTAAATTCTGATACCCTGGAATATAATACCCAGAGTAAAATCGCCTACACCGAAGGGCCTACTGAAATCATCGACGACAATGATAACGTGTTAACCGCCCAGAAGGGGAGTGAATTTTATACCGCCCAGAAACAGTCGGTATTTGAGAAAGGCACGGTAGAAAGTGATGATTATATTATTTCCGGAGATCGCCTGTTCTTCGATGATATTACCAGTTATTATACTGCAACCGGAAATGTGGAAATGCTGTCGAAAGAAAACGATATAATCATTACCGGTGATTATGCCCGTTACGAGCAGGATAAAGGCGAAACCCGCATTTTTGGTGAACCCCTGATGAAAAAAGTACTGGATGTGGCCGATACCTTTTACCTGGTTGCCGATACTCTATTCAGCCTGGAAGGGGAAACGGATTCGGATAACCGTATTCTTGCCTACAACGAGGTTAAATTACATCGTAACGAACTAAGTGGTATTGCCGACTCAATGGCTTATCACGTATCGGATTCCATGATTTATTTTTATAACGACCCGGTATTGTGGAGCGCAGCTAACCAGATTACTGCCGATACCATTAGTTTGGAATTAAAAAATAATACGTTAAAATACCTCAATGCCGCCCAGAATTCTTTTGTGATTTCGCGCGATACCCTTAAAAACTATAACCAGTTAAAAGGGCGTAAACTCCGGGCTACCTTTGTAAATGGGTACATTAACCAGCTACAGGTTAACGGTAACGGGGAAAGCATTTACCATGCCCTCGAGGGTGATACCCTACTCGTTGGTTTAAACCGGATTCTTTGCGGGAAACTCGACCTGTATTTTAAAGATAACCAGGTGAATAATATCCGCTTTTACAATAACCCGGAAGCAAGGTTTATTCCACCCATTGAAATTACCAGTGAACTGGCACGCCTGGAAGGATTTGCATGGCGCAACGATGAAAGGCCATGCCTGAAAGAACTTTTGTATCAACAGCCGTGTAAAGAAGCAACTTCACCAAAGGAACCGGATAATAATAACCTGTTGATGGATAATAAAGCGGGAAGCTTGTTAAAAGGCAGTAAAATCCCTGATCTTAAGCAGAAAATTGAACAAAATTGAAAAATGAGCCCTACTTATTAAGCATTTTGTAATTTTTTCAGGTAAATGATCAATGATCAATACAGTCCAAAATATATTAAGTATATTTAGAATAAATCATTTCTAAATTCGTTCATGCGCTTTTTAATTACGGTCATTTTATCCCTTGCCTGCCTGGTAGCTAACGCCCAAACGCTCCGCTTGAGTGAACTGGATAATAGTTTTTCCCTCAACGCAGGTGGGTCAGTAACTGATCAGCTGGTTATTGAGAACACCAGTAATAAAGTAATTAATGTAGGGGTAGAACTCATGAATAGCGATATCTATGAGGGGCAATCGTTTGAAATCTGCTACAACGGCTCCTGCGTAACCCCAAACAATCCTGAAATAAAGATTTTCCGCCTGGAGCCTTATTCGAGTGCAGTAAACCTAACTCATCGCTTTTTTGCGGGCATGGAAGAAACGATCAGTTCAGTTCGTTTCAGGGTTTACAACCTGAACAATCCTGCCGATTTCGTTACCCACCAGGTAGACTTTTTTGTTCACGGGCACACTCCTGAAGGAATTTTCCATGCCGACGGTAAACTAAATGTTTCAACAATTTATCCCAATCCACTACCGGCTAATACCGATGCAACGGTAAATTATCAGCTTCTCGAACCTTTTACCCAGGCCAGGGTGGTGATTATTAACGTACTCGGCCACGAGTTAGCCAGCCTCGATCTGGAACCCAACCAAACCCGGGTAAAAGTAAACCACGAATTGCTCGATAACGGCCTTTACTTTTATACGCTGTTCGTAGACGGTAAAAGCCTGGCTACCAACAAATTCATCGTAAAAAAGTAATTCCCACACCCTAAAGCAACATCCCGTTCGTTGTCCGTTGCAGAATGTTTTCTTATTTTTGCGTTCCTGAATATGTTACTATGTTTCAAAGAGTAGTCCTTTACGCCCTAATTGTCATCATCATACCTTCCTGCGGTGAATTTAGGAAGGTTCAAAAAAGCAACGACTGGCGCGATAAATATGCAGCTGCCATGAAGTATTACGAAGAAGAAGATTACTTCAAAGCTGGTATTTTATTCGAGGAAATTATACCGATCATCAGGGGAACCGAAAAGGCCGAAGAGGCTCAGTACCTGTACGCTTACTCCCAGTTTTACCAGAAAAAGTACGTGCTGAGTGGTCATTACTTTCAAACGTTTTATGAAACTTATAACCGGAGTGAGTACGCCATGGAAGCTCTTTTCATGCATGCTTTTTCCCTGTATCAGGATTCTCCTATTTTCAATCTGGACCAGACCAGTACCCGCGAGGCTATTCAGTCGATGCAATTGTTCCTCAACGCTTATCCCTACAGCAAGTATGCCGACAAAGCTAATGATATCATTGACGAACTTAGGAGTAAGTTAGAAAAGAAGGCCTTCGAAAACGCCAGCCTCTACCACGACCTCGATCGTTACGAGGCAGCCGTCATTGCTCTCCAAAATTTCGAGCGGGAATTTCCCGATTCTGAATACCTACCCGAAGTGCGTTACCTTAAAATGGTTACGGAGTATGATTATGCCACCCAAAGTGTTCCTGCAAAGCAGCGCGAGCGCTACCTGAAGGCAGTAAAATATTATGAAAATTTAATTGATAAACATCCCGGTAGTAAATTCGTTAAAGATGCCGAAGAGATGTATTCTACCATATTAAACAAACTGGAAGTAATAGATGAACAAGATCGATCCTAATGTACCCAATTCAATAATAACCCGCGACCTGGAAAATATTGCTGCACAGTCGGGCAACCTCTACGAATCACTGGCCGTGGTTTCTAAGCGGGCACGCCAGATCAGTATTGATATGAAGGATGAGCTGAACGGGAAGCTGGCGGAATTTGCATCTACTATCGACAACCTGGAGGAAGTATTTGAAAACCGTGAGCAAATTGAAATATCCTGCTTTTACGAGCGCATGCCCAAGCCTACTTCAGTAGCCATGCATGAGTTCCTAAATAACGAAGTGATGTTTCGTATTCCTGACGACGAGGAACTTTAATATTTATAATTATCTGAATGGGAGCGCTGAATTTTCAGTGCTCTTTTTTTTTACCTGACCTACAATGCTTTGTTAAGGGGCAAAAAAATATTGCTGGGAGTAAGCGGTAGTATTGCTGCTTACAAGAGTGCCTTCCTGGTTCGCCTACTGGTGAAAGAAGAGGCTGAAGTGAAAGTGGTGATGACCAACTCGGCCACTCGCTTCGTAACTCCGCTTACCCTTGCCACGCTGGCAAAAAACCCGGTAAGTGTATCTGCCATCGCCGATGAAGAAAAAGGCGTGTGGGAAAACCACGTTGAGCTTGGGCTTTGGGCCGATTTAATACTGGTAGCCCCGGCCAGTGCTAAAACGCTCTCGGCATTTGCTCAGGGCCACTGCGATAATTTACTCACTGCTGTTTACCTTTCCGCTAAATGCCCGGTAGTGCTGGCCCCGGCAATGGATCTCGATATGTTTGCCCATCCATCTACCCGGAAAAACCTTAACCTGTTAAAATCATACGGAGATATAATCCTGGATTCCCCTGCCGGTGACCTGGCCAGTGGGTTATCCGGTAAAGGGCGTATGCAAGAGCCTGAAGATATTAAAGGCTACATCAGCGATTACTTTAACAAGCTTGAAATTTTATCGGGTAAAACTGTACTCATTACTGCCGGACCAACGCATGAGGCTATTGATCCGGTTCGGTATATTGGCAACGCGTCCTCTGGTAAAATGGGATTTGCCCTGGCTGGCGCCTGCCTTAACAAGGGGGCTCATGTTATCCTGGTAACTGGCCCGGTTAACCAGGAATTACAACATCCCCGCTTAACCCGGCTCTCCGTTACCAGTGCCGATGAAATGTTTGTATCTTGCAAAAAACATTTCCACTCAGCCGATATTACCATTTTTGCCGCAGCGGTTGCTGATTATAAACCTTTACAGGCTGCTAATCAGAAAATAAAGAAAACCTCCGATCAGTTAACGATTCAGCTGTCGCGCAATATCGATATTGCGGAAACACTGGGTAAGGAAAAGAAACCGGGAAAAATTACGGTAGGTTTTGCGCTGGAAACCGAAAAAGAAGAAGAAAACGCGCGTATAAAGCTTAAAAAGAAAAACTTCGATGCGCTGGTGCTCAATTCACTGAACGACGAAGGGGCAGGCTTTAATACCGATACCAATAAAGTAAGCATATTTTCCAAAATGGATTCCACAATTCATCGTTTACCCCTGAAAAATAAGTCGGCTGTTGCTGAAGATATAATAAATTATGTGTGTGAGAATTTGCTTTAGCCTTTTCCTGATTTTCTGGTTCCAGCTAAATGCATTCGGCCAGGAATTGAACGCCACGGTTTCGGTAAATACCCAGGTAGTACAATCGAGTGGTACCCGTGTATTTGAAGATATGGAAAATTCATTCACCCGCTTTTTGAATGAAACCAAGTGGACGGAAGATGCATTTCAGCCCCGCGAACGCATCAACTGTAACTTTGTCATTACCATTGAGGAGGTAAATAACATTAGTAACTTCAAGGCTACCGTTCAGGTGCAGTCGTCGCGACCGGTTTACAACACTAATTACGAAAGCCTGATGTTCCAGTATGCCGATCGGCAGTGGCAGTTTCAGTACGTGGAATCGCAACCGCTCGATTTCAACCGCAATACTTACATCAATGAAATTTCCAGTTTACTGGCCTATTACGCCTTCATCATTATTGGGATCGACTACGATTCGTTCAATGAACTGGGAGGAGAACCTTACTTTGAAGAGGCCTTTAATATCGTAAATCTGGCCCAGCAGAATGGCCAGCCCGGTTGGGACCAGTTTGGTGACTCACGGAAAAGAAACCGTTTCTGGCTGGTTGATAATTACCGGAACGGACAGTTACAGGATATACGGAAAGGCTGGTACGCTTATCATCGCAAAGGGCTAGACACCTTCTACGACAATCCCGAAGATAGCCGTAAAAACATCCTTTCGGCCATCGAGCCCCTCGTTCCGGCGCGTAGAGTTGCCCCACAGTCCATATTAATCATATCTTACCTCGATGCTAAAACGGAAGAAATGATTAATATCTTTTCGCAGGGAGGCATCGATGTACGACGGGGAGCGTATAACGTATTAACTGGCGTTGACCCGACTAATACAGAGGAATTTAAAAGCATTCTGGAAAATTGAATTTCCGTTAATGCTTTTAACTTTAAATTCATGGTACCCGCATTGCCCCAACAGGTTGCTATCCTACTCAACAGTTTTCAGATTACAGAAAAACCTTCTGCATATCTACGGACGACTCCTTTCCGATCTGGCTGAAGTGATTATTTAGCCAGTCTTCGGCCGCACTCCGTCCTCTTTCCCGCAGGTAATTCAGAAAATTCCAGTCAGCATTCAGTTTAGACTGAATAGACAGGCCGTCAACGTAGTCGCCCGCGTTTACATGGTGCATGTAAAGTTTTTTCAACCCGCTTTTCAGTAGCTCCGGGTACTTGTTAACCAGCTTGTCGATCTGGTTAATGCTTCGCATTTCACGCATCAGGTTGGAGTTGAAGCTGACTTCGTTTAGCCGGTCTTTTATTTCATCGACCGAAGTAGGTATAAAATCAATTTCAATGGCGTTAATCTGGATAAGCAAAATATCGGGGCAGGGGGAATTATCAATTAAAGGGAAAATAGGAGGGTTTCCCATGAAGCCCCCGTCCCAGTAAGCTTCACCGTTAATTTTTACGGCCTGGAAAACCTGGGGTAAACACGTAGATGCCAAAACCGCATCGGAGGTAATTTCATTACACGAAAAAACCTTGGCCCGGCAGGTTTTCACGTTGGTAGCACAAAGGTAAATATTGTAACGCGATTGCTGCAATTCTTCGAAATCGATATTTCTTTCCAGGATTTGCCTCAGGGGATTTAAATTGGCCGGATTAAACTGATAGGGAGATAAAAGTTGCGACCAGAACTCGTAAAGGTAATACATGGGCGAAAAGCTTACATTGAAATCGCCGAATAGCCGGCTAACCAGGGAGGGTTGTAGCGGGCTAAACGATTGTTGCATGGAAACCTGGTACCAGATCTTTTCCATCAGTTCTATGGCCTTCGCGGGTCCTCCCTTATGCAATCCGTAAGCCAGGGCAACCGTATTCACGGCACCGGCACTGGTTCCACACAGGCAACTAAAGGATAACCTTCCATCTTCCAGCAATTTTTCCAGTACGCCCCAGGTAAAGGCACCGTGAGAGCCGCCACCCTGTAGCGCTACATTAATCGTTTTTTGTTGATCCATTGTACCAGTATTGGTTT
>CAZIWJ010000136.1:0-9811 GCA_964542855.1 uncultured Roseivirgaceae bacterium | reverse complement strand
GGAAAGCAGCCGGGAGGCTTTTTACCCGTGGAGTAAAACCAGCTTCCGGTACCGGGCCGACCTGCTGCTGAAAGTAGCCGACGTGCTGGATAATGACACCGACAGGTACGCTAAAACCATTACCCTTGAAATGGGAAAAACTATTAACGAGGCCCGGGGGGAAATTAAAAAGTGCGCCTGGGTGTGTCGCTACTATGCCGAAAACGCCGAAGAATTTCTACAGGACGAAATTATCTCTACCGATGCCCGCAAAAGCTACGTGCGTTACGAACCCATTGGTGCAGTGCTGGCCATTATGCCCTGGAATTTTCCGTTCTGGCAGGTGTTCCGCTTTGCCGCTCCAACGCTCATGGCCGGAAATACCGGGTTGCTCAAACACGCCCCCAACGTAAGCCGTTGCGCCCTGCAAATAGAAGCATTATTTACTGAAGCCGGGTTCCCGGAAGGGGTATTTCAATCGTTGATTATAGACGTAAACCATGTACCCAAATTGGTAGCCCATCCCATCGTACAGGCGGTTACCCTCACCGGATCGAATCGGGCAGGGGCCAGTGTAGCTTCGCTTGCCGGTCAGCACATTAAAAAATCAGTACTGGAACTGGGAGGAAGTGATCCGTTCATTGTACTGGCCGATGCCGACCTCAACCATACGGCAAAAGTTGCCGTGCAGGCCCGTATGATGAACGCCGGACAGAGCTGTATTGCCGCTAAACGGTTTATCGTTCATGAAAAAGTGAAAGACGAGTTCACCCAGAGGGTACAGCAGCATATCGAAGCCCTGAAAACCGGTAATCCGTTGCACGAATCTACCACTACCGGACCATTGGCCCGGGTCGATCTGGCCGAGAATATCGAGCGACAAATTAATCAATCAGTGCAGAAGGGGGCGCAATTGGTTATCGGAGGGCAAAGAGAAGGTGCCAGGTTTTCACCGGCACTTTTACTGAATGTGCAGCCCGGTATGGCAGCTTTCGACGAAGAAACCTTTGGCCCGGCGGCTACCATTATCCCGGTTGAAAGTGAGGCTAAAGCCATTGAAAGGGCTAACCAGACCCTTTACGGCCTGGGGGCTTCCATCTGGACGAACGATCCTGAGAAAGGTGCAATGCTGGCGCAAGATATTTTTTCCGGCTCGGTATTCATTAATTCCCTGGTCAAGTCTGATCCCCGCCTGCCTTTCGGCGGCATCAAACAATCGGGCTACGGCCGGGAACTTTCATACCATGGCATCAAAGAATTCGTTAATGCTAAAACCATATATATCGCCTGATCCAATACCGGATAATTGGGTCAGGTGTTCACCTAAGCATCCTGCTCCTGCTTTTGCTGAAAGTATCCCTCCAAAGCCTCTGCTGGTGGAGCTGGTGTGAACCTGCTCACTACTACCCACAATAAAGCTGAGGCTAAAAAGCCCGGTAGTACGGGGTCAATCGCTTCCGGCCCCAGGGCTTTCCATAGCATTGTAATGGTAACTCCACCCACCATTGCAGCAATCGCTCCTTCTTTGGTTGCCCGCTTCCACCAAACTCCGCCAACTACCGGGATAAAAAAGCCAGCGGCCATCAGGGCCGAAAACAGAACCACGATAAACTGGATCAACTTGCCTTCGCCTATTCCGCTTAGTATCAACCCCAGCGGAACAATACCGACAACAATAATCCCTATCCGCGCTACCTGAAGCCTTTTCTTTCGGGAAGCCCGGGGATTAACCAAGGTATAATAAATATCTTCCGAAATGGCCGATCCGGCTACCAGCAGCAGGGAATCAACGGTCGACATCATAGCAGACGTAACGGCTGCCAACAGCACTGAGCCAACAAAAGGAGGGAGCAGGGCCTTGGCTACCATCGGCATGGCCAGGTCACCATTGGGTAAACCAGGAAACAGCACGATGCTCGTGAGCCCCAGGATAAATACCAGCAGGTTCATTACGGTAACAATGATCATGGTAAATAATATGCCGCGCCGGATGGTTCGCATATCTTTCATGGCGTACAGCCGGGTTACTTTTTCCGGAGTAGCCACCGAACCCAGAAAAAATGCCAGCCCCAGCGTGAGCAGGAAAGGAGCAGGCACACTTCCCCACTGAAATACATCGGGCTTAACGGCTTCAACCAGGGTTAACATGTTCTGCCATCCATCAAGCCGGCTTACGGCCAGCGGTACGGCTACTAACGCACCGGCTACCATCACCACCAGTTGTATAAAATCAGTGTAAACCACCGCTAGCATTCCCCCGATTACCGTGTAAACCAGTAGGAAAGCAGTGAACAGCAGCATACCCGTTTGGGTATCTAGTCCGAAAATAATGTTGGCAACCAGCCCGCCAGCCACAATCTGCGCCTGGATGTAAACTACTGTGGCAATTAATATAATTACCGCAGCCACCGCCCTGGCCGATTTGCTGTAATACCGGCTTTCCATAAACGAAGGAAGTGTTAACTGACGCATACGTGTAAACCGGGGGGCCAGGAAAGCCACCATAAACCAGTAGGCCAGCGGAATAACCAGTACCACCCAGCCAAACGTCCACCCCAGCGAATAAATTACCCCAATGGTTCCAATGAAAGTACCGGCACTGGCATGGGTGGCCGACATGGTAGCCCCGCCAATTAACCAGTTTAAATTCCCTCCCGCAATCCAGTAATCGCTTTCTGTTCGGGTAGCTCTTAAACTCAGCCAGCCGATGAGGAAAACCAACAGAAAATAAACGGTGAAAACGGTAACCTCAATCATTCTTTTCCACCCATTTAAGCCACACTACATACATAACAACCAGGGCGAAAAATGCAATAAACAGTCCCCAGAATGAAAATGGCATCAGTAAATTAGTTTTTTTCGGAAAACCCAGCCCAGTACCAGCAGCAGTACCAACACACCAAGCAAACCGGCATCCATGAGCTGCAAAGCAGAGTAATTAACCGCCTGTTCCGGTACCAGCTTTAAACGCAATAGGCTGGGCATAACCTGTAATGTAAATTGCTTTACCTGGCTGCTGCCCGCTTTGTTTAAGTGCTGAAGCGGAACACTGGGGAACATATCCTGAATCATCAGCCCCTCGGGCAGCAGAATATTGGCAACGAAGAATTTTTCCGCCGATTGTTCGGCTGCCACCGACAAATAAGGGAGGGGTACTTTAATTTCTTCCGAGCGGGTACAGCGAAAAGCATAAGATACAGTTAGTTTAATGTGTTCTTCCTGCTTGTTGAGAACAAACCGGGCGGTAAGCATGTGTTTCCCTTCTTTCCATTTAACCGGCACCGGCCGGTTATTTACTTCAACGGTAATTGCTGATGAACTGACAGGCGCATAGGCAATCATGCTGAGGTTAATTACTTCACCGGTAGTATAGCCCGATAAGGCATACTGCATATCAACAGTGGCCTGAACGGAGTCGGTCAGGTTTAGCTGTGCCTGAACGTTCTCAACTGAATACGCCAGTGCCGTATGGGTAGAAATTATGCAAATTAGCAAAGCCAGTAAAGTTCGCATAATTAGTACCATACCTGGTTTAATACCCGGAGCATATTGCCCCCGATTACCTTGGCAATGTTTTCGCTGGAATAGCCTTCCTTTACTAGCCAGCGCACAATATTGTATGAACATTCAGTCGGGTTTTCCAGCCCTTCCACGTAAGGCACTTCCTGGTAGTCGGGGTTGCCGTGCTGGCCTTTAGATTTAGATTCTTTCAGCGACAGCGCGCTCATGTAAGTATGGTGCAACCCCACATGATCGCCGTAAAGCGTATCGGGGCCAAAGCTCACATGATCAATACCTACCAGGTTTTTGATGTAGGTAAAATGCTCCATGAACGATTCAATGTTGTGGGTCGGGTGACTGGGCGTTAAGGTGGTATGCGGAGCGGCTTCCACGCCGATAATACCTCCTTTTTCCGCACAGGCCTTCATTACATCGTCCGGCGCCATACGGGGGGTATTCCACAGGGCGCGAGCGCCAATGTGGCTCAGCACAACGGGATGTTTGCTGGCAGCGATGGTGTCCAGGGCTGTATAGTCGCTGGTATGCGAGCAATCGATCAGTAGCCCCAATTTATTCATGCGCTCCACCGCCTTGTGGCCGAAAGCGGTTAACCCGCCGTCGCGCTTTTCTTTTAGCCCCGACCCCAGCGCATTACTTTCGCTGTATGTAATGCCGATGGAGCGCAGGCCGAACCCGTACAGGATGTCGAGGCGATCTACCTCGTTTTCAATCATGGCAGCCCCTTCCATGGTAGCCACCCAGGCCAGCTTCCCCTCGCGGTGGGCCCGCTCAATATCGGCGACCCGCTTGCAATGAATTACAAAATCCTGGTGTCCAATATCACAAAGGCGCATGCCCAGGTCGTGTAGCACATCGTCCCACTTCCAGCCACTGGCCGAATGAATCTGGCAGATTCCATCCATCAGGTTATCGAAAACCGCATCCCAGTGTGCGTGTGAAAGCCCTTCAAAGCCGGTTGCCATTCGGCCCTTTTTCACGTAGGCAGGAGTTTGGGAAATTTCATCAGGAAACACCCCCAGATGCTCGTGCATGGAAATCATGATATTATCCTTTACAATTTGCCGGGCACGTTCTTCCTGCTCTTCACTGAGCGGAATCAGGTAAGCGGGCACCCGGTTATGTTCTTTTGAAAGGGGAAAATGGGGGTAGTCTTTGTCGGCTACCAGGTAACTGAACGATTGGTAGCCCTGGTAATTCTTTTCCAGGCTCATAGATGTGTATATTATGTTTCGGGCGTTGTTTGTTAGGTGAATCTAGCACATTTGATTGAAAAATTCATTTGATAAAAATAAATGAGTACAATAACGGATAGCCCCCCGGCCGGTGAAGCATAGAAAACTACCTGTTCACAGTGAAAGTCATGCTGAATGGATGAAGGTATCACCGTAACGTTTTTAATTAAAGGGGTATTAGCAAATGATTCCGAAGAATAACATATATTAGTAGAAAGTTAACCCTACGCTACCGCCCTGGTGTAAGGGGTATAACTATGAATAAATGCGTAACTGGTTATCAATTAAGCTTCAGGTTGAGCAGCTCTTCGCTGAGGCTGACAAGGAAATTGCTGCTTTTCGCAAGCAAAGTGGTTTATATTGTTTACCGGGTTGTGGTAAATGCTGTACTTATCCCGATGTAGAAGCTACCGTACTGGAGTTTATTCCACTGGCCTGGCATTTATACGAAACGGGTGAAGCCGATAAATTATGGCTGGTTACCAAAACCAAACCGGATTCGGTGTGCGTCATGTTCAGAGAACTGGGTAGGCCGGGAAAAGGGCAATGCAGCGACTACCTCTATCGGGGCATGATTTGCCGCCTGTTTGGGTATGCAGCTGTGCGCGATAAATACGGCAAGCCCCGTTTAAGCACCTGTAAAATTATTAAAGAAAGTCAGGCGGAGGCGGTTGAAACTGTAAAACGCGAAGATATTGAAGCGCCGCTGTTTAGCAGGTATTACAGCCGGCTGGAAGCCATCGATTGGGAACTGGCATCCCGCTTCTTACCGGTAAACAAAGCCATCCGGGAGGCCCTTTCTTATATTCTTCAATACAAGGCTTACGAATCACTGAACAGCGAGGGCGACGAACTGGGAGTGTGCTGAAAAAACCGGTAGTATTCAGTATACCGGTGATCTGTAATAGGCTTTCGTAGGCAAAATACTCAAAAAATAAGATCGTATATTCATGTAACAGTACCGCTTTGGGAACTAACAGACAATATCTGGATCTGCCCAAAAAAGTGCTGAGGTGCATCTACCCGTTAGTAATTAAATGCAAAAGTAGAACCACGACAGCCTGTAGTAATGCCGCGTATATATCCCTTTCCCGACATAATAGCCACTATTGGTATAAGGTAATTTCTTCCTATATTCAAACTCCTACTTGCTTATTACATACCTGATTGTTCTTCATGAAACCGTTTTTTCGCTTTTTTCTGTTTGGCCTCGCCGTTTTGCTGGGTATTGCTCTATTTACCATCTTTTACCTGAACAGCCTGAAAAATAATTATACTTACAACAGCAAGTTTGCCTGGGAAGGCCTTTCGGAAGAAACCATTCAGCAATACGATTCGGTGTATCGAAACCTCAGCGTAGCGGCAGGTATACAAACCCGGCAGGTACGAACCCCTGCCGAATGGGAAGAGCAACAGGGAATCCTGGTGGCCTGGGACCAATTTCCTAACATCCAACGCGAAATTGTACGCCACGCCGCCAAAGAAGTACGCGTATTCGTTGCCTGCGAAGATTCAGTGGAAGTAAAAAATTACCTGCAGGCCTGGAGTATTCCTCTCGATAGCGTAACGTTTTTCCACCACGAAATCGATCGCCCCTGGGCTCGCGATTTTGGCGGTAATTACGTGTACGCCGAAGAAGTGGATTCTTTATCGGTAGTCGACTGGCACTATAACCGTCCTCGCCCCAACGACGACGTAATTTCCCTCAGTCTGGCCAGTATTACTCATTCACCGGCCCACAGTACCTTCGGGGGTAGCATTGATCTGGTGCATACCGGTGGTAATTTCATGACCGATGGTTTTGGTACCGGCTTTTCTTCTAAAATTATTCTTGAAGAAAACCCTGGTAAATCTCCGGCTCAGGTCGATTCCGTAATGAAAGCTTTTATGGGTATCGACCGCTACATTAAAATGGATAACCTGCCTTACGACGGTATTCACCATATCGATATGCACATGAAGCTGCTGGATGAAGAAACCTTGCTGGTGGGGCAATTCCCCGAAGGTGTTTCCGACGGGCCACAAATTGAAGCCAACCTGCAATACATTACAAAGCATTATAAATCGGTGTTTGGTACGCCTTACAAGGTGGTGAGAATTCCCATGCCCCCGACCGACAGCACCCGCTACCCAGGTGAAGATACGTTTATGGACTTCTACAAAGGCAGACCTACGTATTTTACCTACACCAACTCATTAATCATTAATAAAACCATACTGGTTCCCATGTTCGAGATGCCTGCTTACGATACGGTAGCACTGAACATCTATAAAAAAGCCATGCCCGGTTACAACATTGTGGGCATCGACTGCCGCGAATCAATTGCACAGGGCGGGGCCATTCACTGCTTAACCAAAGAAGTGGCAGCAGCCCATCCGCTGCTAATTTCTCACCAGGCCCTCGCCAACCAGCGGGTGGTGGCCCCGAATAACGAAAGAATACAGGATTATACCATTGAGGCGTTAATCAAACATCAGTCTGGCATCGCCTCAGCAAAAGTTTACTATAAAACTGCTGCCGACACAGCTTTCCAGTCGGTATCCTTGCAGCCTAACGACATTGAAAAAGGAATCTGGTCGGGTGCCATCCCCGCCATGGAAGAAGGTAGCGTAGTTGATTATTACATCGAGGCGGAGGCCAATTCCGGAAAAAAGCAACGCAGGCCCATGACCGCCCCAAAGGGAAGATGGCAGTTCTCGGTAACCAACTTACAAGCGGGCTTTTAATTTAACTTCCAGATTTCCTTTAACCCATAAGCTCGCATTACTCCGTGGGTTATGAGCTAGCGTATCGGTAGTCTCGCTTCAGTCGCTACCATCTGTTTACAGAAACCTGGTGATGATAAAACGCGTGCAGCCGAAACTCTACAGGCGCAAAATACAGCGCATGATATCGATGTAGGATAACTTTTCCTGTAAAACCAGGCTGATACGCGGTTATACTGCGTTTTTTTACACCAGTACTTTCACCATTTTATAGTTAATAAGTACCTGCCCGTTCAGGTGAATTCTATTGTCGCGCTCCACTTCGAACCCATTTTTTTTGAAGAACGGCCGGGCTATCTTACTGGCAAACACTTCCATTCTATTTTTGCTAACGTGCTTTTCTATTGCGTTAAAAAGGGTTTGGGCTACCCCTTTCCGGCCAAAACGGGGGTGAACATACAGGTAGTCAATGTAATATCCCTTTTCCAGCGAGATGATACCTGCCGGCTGGCCCTTCTCGAAGGCAAGCAGTAAAACCTGCTTTTTCATCACATTTTCCCACAACGACTCGTGCTTCATAGCATCTGCCCAGACTTTCAGTTGCGCGGGTGAATACGCTACGGCTGCCGTTTTGTAAATGGCTTGTTGGGTAATATCAACAATAGTAGGGATGTGGTATTTTTGTCCCTGCTCGATATGGATCATGTCACAATTAAAGGGAATATGAATGAGTAATTTATTATTTTGAAGTAAATTCTAATCTTCTTTCATAGAAATACAGACAAGGTTAAAACATCGTTAAAATGAGCCTTGTTTTTTGGCTGTAGTCCTGTTGCAGCTGGTGCCTGAACGGGTTGCAGGTTTGCACGATACCTACATCGACTACCACATGTACCAGACCAACTTCTTGCCATTCCTGCCATCATCGTCATGAGTATGGCCCTGAAAAGTAAGAAAAAAGGCTACTACAACGGGAAAATCACCTACGTACGGGGTTAGTATTCGGCATCATTCTACTAGCCTTCATTGCCCTATTCGGCCCGGTTACCCAGTGACTTACTTCGTTAATTATTGCATCCGATTACTTTAACAATACCATTGCCCGATCGGTTGATTTAGGCTATTTTAATAGTATTGCTGAAGCAAAAGCAAATTTTAATATATTTATTAAAAAAGGTACCGGGCTGAAAACTTTTCCTGGTCTGTTTTATTCATAGCCTCTGCCTAAGAGCGGGGTCATATTTTTTGAACTAGCTATACTTTATGGCCGGAGAAACCAAATTACAGGAAGCAGTAAATAACCTGCAGCCCCATTTACATCCTCAACCTTATGTATTTGTTCAGGTGGCAGACAACTCACTCGTTCCCCGTACGGTGGTATGGGCAGAAATAAAGGAAAAAGAAGGTATAACTATGATCCTCCAGCAGCACCAGGCCGATTACTACAACCTTGTTTATGAATTTGTTGCTTCCCGCATTACTCTACAGGTAAACAGCTCGCTGGAACTGGTAGGCCTCACTGCCAAAGTGGCGTACGCCCTGGCCCGTAAGAATATCAGCTGTAACGTAATTGCAGCCTTTTGCCACGACCATGTTTTTGTTCCCGTTAACCAGGGGGAAGAAGCCCTGGCCATAATATCGGCGCTGGCTAACAAAAACTATTAACTACTGGCTTTGATGATCATTGGTAGCGGCGTATTCCAGTGCATCGTACCATTCCTGGCCGTATTTACGGATTAGTGCATCTTTGGCAAAGCGGTAAATTGGCATTTTTAACGATTGCCCCAGGTTGCAGGCCGGGCTGCAAATATACCAGCGGTGGTAATTTAACGCTTCGTAGTGTTCGTACTGGTCGACCCGGATCGGATAAAGGTGGCAGGAAACGGGTTTCCTGAAATCGGTTTTGCCTTCCCGGTAAGCGTGTTCAATACCGCATTTCAAAATACCTTTTTTATCGTAAATGGCGTACACACATTCGCGGCCATTAATAGTTGGCGTTACGAAATCGCCGTCTTCGTCGATTTCGTAAAACCCTTTTTCTTCAATAACCGATTTAGCCGCATCCGACAAATAGGGTTCAACCGCCTCGTAAACCTCTTCCAGTTGCTCCAGTTCATCTTCTTCCAGTGGCGCCCCGGCATCGCCTTCAATGCAGCAGGCACCCTTGCACTTGTTCAGATCGCAGGTAAAAAACTCTTCTTTAATTTCGTCGCTTATAATGGTATTGCCGATAACAATCATAATATCTTAATTTCAACAATAAACAGGAAAACCGGGGGTACGGTTCAGGGTAAATTAAAGTACACCTTAATGGTAACATTACCGGATCCTTTTTATGAGTAAGTAGCAAGTTATAGCCCCCTCATCGTTCG
>CAZIWJ010000135.1:0-9856 GCA_964542855.1 uncultured Roseivirgaceae bacterium | reverse complement strand
ATCAAAATTGCAAAAGATACACCACATACTGTAATATTTTATAAAGTTGTACCCATTGATACGGAATTTCACTTAATTTTTACCTACATTGAAAGCCAATCTTTTATCATGAAAAGTTAAATTTTGTTTTACTTAATCGTTACAACTTATGAGACGTTTCTTACTCAGTTTTTCGTTGTTATTTCTTGTGGCCATTTGGTCGCATGCTCAGCAGCGAACAGTTTCTGGTACAGTTTCTGATCCTTCGGGTCAGGGTTTACCGGGTGTTAACATTTTAGTAAAAGGTACCTCTACGGGTACAATTTCCGATATCGATGGAAATTACCGCATCGACGTTCCGGGTAGCAACGCCACCCTGGTTTATACCTTTTTGGGTTTTGAAAGCCAGGAAGTGCAGGTTGGTAGCCGTTCTTCTATTAACGTTTCCATGAAGGAAGACCTGACCGAACTTTCCGAAGTGGTAGTGGTCGGTTACGGTACTAAGAGGAAAGAAGAACTTACCGGGTCGGTTAGCATTATAGGGTCCGAACAACTTGAAAGGGTTCCCGCTCCATCCTTCCAGCAAGCTTTGCAAGGCAGTTCTCCCGGGGTGCAGGTGCTATCTAGCGACGGGGCTCCCGGTGGAGCTATCTCGGTTCGTATCCGTGGAACCGGATCAATTAATGCCGATAATGAACCCCTCTACGTTATCGATGGAATTCCGGTTACTTCGTCTTCCGACGATATCAGTACCACAGATTTTGATAACGGTGGCCGCAGTGCTAACCCACTTAACGCTCTGAACCCCAACGATATTGAAAATATTGTTGTGCTTAAAGATGCTGGTTCTACGGCTATTTACGGGTCACGAGGTGCCAACGGCGTGGTTTTAATTACTACGAAGAGCGGGGCCAGCGGCAAAGCAAAAATTGATGTTAGTGCCCGGGTTGGATTTTCAACGCCTGCATTCAACAACCTACTGGAGCCACTTAATCGTGATCAGTACCGCCAATTATACGTAGAGGGATTCCTTAACGCCGGCACGTTTGATGGCGAACCTGATCCGGAACAGGCAGCTATTGATCAGTATAATACTCAGTTCCCGGAAGACGCAAATACCAACTGGATCGATGAAATTACCCGTACCGGGATTACACAGGATTACAACGTAAGCGCGTCCGGTGGAAATGAAAACTTCACCTACTTCGCTTCCGGAAATGTGTTGCAACAGGAAGGTATAGTGGTGAGTAATAAGTTCGATCGCTACTCTACGCGGTTAAACCTGAAGGCTAACCTCACCGATAAGCTTACCTTAACTAATAACATTGCTTTATCTTATTCCAATCAGCGGGGTATTACCGACGGTACGCGTTGGCAGGCTCCTTTTTACGTCGGGTACCTAATGGCACCAGCTGTACCCGTTCTCGATGACCAGGGCAGATATTACGGCGATCATAAAAGCTTTTTTATGGGCGGAAATAACCCCAGGGGGCATTTATCTGACGATCGACGCGAGCGAGAGCAACTCCGCATAATTGATAATGTTACTGCTACGTACGAAATTATTGAGGGATTAACATTTAAAACAGCCTGGTCATTTGACCTTCTCCAGGTAGATGATTTTATCTTTACTAATTCCCGTTATGGTGACGGCCGGAACGTAAACGGAACAGCCCAGGAGGCTACCGTTGACCAGATTAACTGGCTGGGCACGCAAACGGTGAATTATAATAAAACTTTTGGGGGTTCGCACAACATCGATGTACTGGTTGGTTATGAATCGCAAAAAATTGCCACTGACCAGGTAGATGCGTACGCCGAAGGTTTTTCGCATCCCAGCCTGGTAAACTTGTCGTCGGGTGCTAACCTGGATCGGCAAACCTACGATAGCCGAAACGAATATTCTTTCGAGTCGGTTCTCAGCCGTGTAAGCTACGACTATGATCAGAAGTATTATGTTACAGCCTCATTGAGAAGAGATGGCTCGTCTCGCTTTGGACCCGATGCCCGTTATAATACCTTTTGGTCTGCCGGGTTGGGGTACGCCATCAGTGAAGAATCATTCATGAAGGAAATCCCGGCCGTCAATAACCTGAAATTAAGAGCCAGTTACGGGATTACTGGTAACGCAGGACTCGACGGAAACTACCTCTGGGCCCAAACTTACGGATTCGACCGCGAATATAATGGCCAGCCCGCAGCGGCCCCGGCCAGCATCGGAAACCGTCTGCTAACCTGGGAGTCGCAGCAAAATTTTAACGTTGGTGTAGATTTCACCTTGTTTTCCAACCGGGTTAGCGGTTCAGCAGAATATTTCCAGCGAGTGTCATCTGATTTGATTCTTGACGATCCACTTTCGTTAACTGTCGGATTCCGCGACCGAATCTCAAACATCGGCGATATGGCAAACAACGGGGTTGAGATTGCCCTGAACGCAGACGTTATTGCCACCCCGGATTTCGTTTTAACTTTAGGAGGCAATATCACCTTCCTGAATAACGAAATTACCCGACTGCCTGAACCAATTGTTGATGGCAGCAAGCGTCGTGAAGAAGGACGCGATTTTGGCGAGTACTTCCTGTACGGATGGGCCGGGGTTGATCCGGCTAACGGAGATCCACTGTGGTATACCGACGAAACCAAGTCTGAAACCACCAATGACATCAATAATGCGATTCGCTTTTACGATGGAAAAAGTGCTACTCCTGATTTCTTTGGCGGGTTCAATCTTTCTGCCCAGTATAAAGGGTTTACTCTTACCGGACAGTTGAACTACCAGGGAGGTAACTACGTATACGATGGCCCCGGATGGGTAATTCATGGCGATGGAAGGTTTACTCCCCGAAGTACTTCAACTTATGCTTTTGAAAACCGCTGGACCCCCGATAACCCTAATGCAACGTTCCCGCAGCACCGATGGGGTGGTAACCAAAGCTCCAACCAGCGGAATTCTTCGCGTTACCTGTTCAAAGGAGACTACCTTCGCGTAAGGACTATGAGCCTGGCCTACAACCTGCCTTCCGACCTGATCAGTGCAGCCAACATGCGTTCGCTACGAGTTTCTGTTTTGCTGAACAATTTCTTTACGTTCGTAGCTGATGAAAACCTGCACTTCGACCCGGAACAAACTACCAGCGGGTTTTACAACACGGTTACTCCTATTCCCAAAACAGTTAGCTTACAGTTGAACATTGGTTTATAATCGAAAATCATGAAAACAATGAAAAATATAATCAAATCAATCATACTGGTTCCGCTGATGTTCCTCTTGATATCATGTGGAGAAGATTTTCTGGATCTGAATCCTCCTCAGGAGGTTGCTAATGACGATTTCTTTAAAACTGTAGATGATTTTGAGTCGGCTATCCTGGGCTTTCACGACCAAATACAGCTGGCAGATCTGTACGGACGGTATACTCTGCTTATTCCCGATGTAATGGGAGAAGATATCAAGCAAAATGCTTCGGCTAACCGGGGTAAGGAGTGGGCCGAATACCAGGGTGCTCCTACTACCAACCAGAATGAGCACCGTGAACTCTGGGCAGAATATTATGAAGCCATTAACATGACTAATAACATGATTAATGCCGAATTTACTCCGCCGGCTTCCCGGAAGGAAGATTATGATTTTGCCCTCGGTCAGGCTTACGCCGGCCGGGCACTGATCCACTTCGACCTGGTGAAGTTCTTTGCCCAAACGTATACTTTTACCGACGATGCTTCGCATCCCGGCATTCCTATTGTGCTGGAATTTGATCCCGAAGCGCTGCCTTCCAGGAATACGGTTGGAGAAGTATATACCCAGGTAATCAGTGACTTTGAAGAGGGTATTCGTTTAATGGAAAGCTCCGGTGTTGATGCGGGCAACCCTAACGTGATGAATACTAATGCAGCCAAGGCTTTACTGTCGAGGGTATACCTGTACATGGGAGAATGGGATGATGCAGCCAGCCTGGCTTCGGAAATTGTAAATAGCGGAAATTACCAGCTGGTAACACGCGATGAGTACCCTACCCAGTTCCTCGATGGAAATTCAACCGAAGCTATTTTCGAACTTGATTTTAACTTACAGGATAGTCCGGGATCAAACCACATCGGTGCCATGTACAAAGAAACCGGTTACGGAGATTACCTGCCTTCTCAGCAGTTGTTTAGCTTATTTGAAGAGGGCGATATCCGCGGAACTTTATTTGTCGACGACGATAACCTCGACGGCGGAGTATATGCTGATGCTAACGGTGAGGGCAAACGCGTTTTCAAGTTTCCCAGCGATGGATCTACCATTAATACTGATAATGTACCCATTATCCGGTATTCCGAAGTACTCCTGAACCGGGCCGAAGCACTGGCAAGATCTAATGATGCTCCGGGTGCCCTGGCCGACCTGAATGCCATCCGGGAAAGGGCTGGTATTGATCCGGTTTCCGGTTTAACGGGCGATGCGCTGGTAAACGCTATCCTGGATGAAAGAAGAAGAGAGTTGTTTGCAGAAGGGCATCGGGTTTTTGATATCACCCGCACCCAAAGCGACTTGGTTCGTACCGATTGCAGCTCTCCTACCTGCGAAATTTCTTACCCGAACGATCGGTTTATTCTTCCTCTTCCCCAGGTTGAAACAGATGCCAATCCTAACATTCAGCAAGCACCAGGCTACGGATTGTAGAATAAGTTAAATGATCTGTAAACTTTAAAGCCTCCCCTAAGGGGAGGCTTTTTTAGTACAGTAACAAAACTAATTTTTAGTACTTACTGTGGCTAAACAAACTGTTTTATGCTGAATGGTTAGTTTGATTTTATTACGTATAAATCAACCAGTTAGTAAACATAATAATGATTGTATTTACTTCGGTTGGGCAACCACACGATCAAAACTAAGTAGAACATAAAAACAAACCAGTACTACAAACGATGAAATTGTAACTACTACGCCGAAACCTGTTTGTTCACCACAGCCCGGGAGATGAAACTGGCGAATAATTTATTCATCACAAATCCAAGAGCCAGAAAGGCTACTCCTAAAATTAAAAGAATAAAAGGATTTATTAATAACGATCCGGTAGCAGTAATACCCATGATCAAAACCGAAGAAAAGGGTAGCGAAAAGGCCATTATTGTAAGGCCCAGGTCCATGTCGAAAGTTTCTTTCTTATTATCGTCTGCTTTTTCCAAGGTGCTTACGGCGGTCATGTGTGCGAAAGGCCAGAAACTGGTAGAACTTTGCGGGAAAACTACCGCAAGAATCATAACCGGCAGGGCCAGATCAGGCAGCAAAGTGAGAAAAAGAGCACTCAAACAAAAGCTGAAGCCGGAGCGAAACAGCAATAAAGGAATAACCACTTTAATGTCCGATAACTTTAGTTTAACAGCCAGGCCAATGAATATTAATACCATGGGTGTCATCATGGCACTCATTTTTCCGAACATTTGCTGAATAAAATCGGGCAGAGTGGAAAAAGAGTAACCAAATACCAGTAAGGTTAAACCGGCTAATAAAACCAGGTTTACCGGCTCTTGAACCAAAGATAGCATCAGCCCTTTCATTTTTTCTGACGTGGATACTTCCTGCTTCACAACCTGGTTTTTCCGGTACCAGCTCATGGCCACGAGGTACAAAATAATTAACACGAAAACTTTATTTCCTACGTCGGCCAGGGCAGCCCAGGCCACGGAGCTTTCTCCTACGTATTCGGCCAGGAAGGGAAAGCACGATAACCCGGGAGCCAGTGAAGGCAATAACATAGCCATCGTTCGGAGTTGTTTGTTATTGATGCCCGAGCTTTTCAGGATAACCCAGGATGCAGAGAAAAGGGCAATATTGAACCCGATAGCCAGTAAAGGCAGGGTCATTAACTGTAAATTAATTTCAATTTTAAGTAGCGCAATGAATATCGTAGCTGGTAAAGCAACACTGAGAATGAGGAGTTTTATTCCACCTAGTTGTTCCCGGTTTTTTACCTTCGATTTTAGCAAAAAGCCGACACTTATTAACAATAATAAAGCAATGGTTTTCTGAAGGGCAGGATTCATGGTTTATTTAGTTGGTATTGTCCTGATCAGTATTAATGCGTAGTTTACTTTCGGGATCAGGGTAAAGAATATAAAAAATTAAAGGGCACCCACCCTATGGGGTGTACCCTTTAACAGAACACGAAATACGGATTATAAAATACAGGGTAGTGAGGTTTAATCAAGTGAAGAAACTTTGCTTATCACCTGCTCGTTAGCACTGGCAAACAGCTTCATTTCTTCCATCGTACCCATACTTACCCTTCCCCAGGGTTTACCGTCGATATCGTACACCCGGATGCCCACTCCACGATCCAGCATTTTCTGACGATACTTTTGGCCCGGCATATTGAGCGGGAAAATCACAAAACTGGTGTGCGATGGAATGTAGTCCATATCCATGCTTTGAAGCGTCTTGAAAGTAAACTCACGGGCTTCTTTGGTTTTCTCACGGGTCATTTGGTGGAAGTCAGTATCTTTCATACTGGCAAAAGCACCCATCAGAGAAGTTACACAAAGCCCCATGGTTCCTCTAACCATGCTGTTTATCGCGGCAATTCGCTCCGGTTTGGCAATGATGTAACCAACCCGTAAACCGGCCATGCCGTGAATTTTAGAGAAGGTACGGGATATAATTACATCCTCCCCTTCCTTAACCAGGTTAACCATACTGGATTTCATGTCATCGAAAAGGAATTCCATGTAAGCCTCATCTACAAAAATAGGCGACTTTTTCGATACGCTTTTACAAAACTTCCTCAGCTTACTGGCATCGGTTAAAGAACCGGTTGGGTTGTTGGGATTACAAACGTAAACCAGCTTGGTATTGCGGTCTACTGCATCTTCCATACCGTCCAGATCGTGGGCGTGATCTTTGGTTAAAGGGATACTTTTCCAACTGGCACCCATTTTTTCGGCTGTATTGATAAGCGACATGTAAGAAGGATGAGCTGCTACAACGTTACCCCCATTCATACAGGTAACGATAGCAGTTTTTTCCAGTAAATCGGTAGAACCGGGACCCATCATGATGTGGTCTTTGCTAACCCCCTCCTTTTCAGCAATGATTTCCATTAAATCACGCGCTTGCTGGTGGCCGTAACGATTACCAGAACTGGCCGCATCGATAATGGCTTGCTGCGTACTGGCCGAAGGACCAAACGGATTTTCATTGGCCAGTAAACGGGCCTTTAATTTTGGTAATTCTTCTGGTTTTATGGGGTTACGCTCCAGCACCCGGTGAGGAAAAGGAGCACCAAGGGCAGTGTTACCCAATAGGCCTGCGCCAACGGTGGCACCGGAAGCAATCAGAGCAGAAGTCCGAATCCAGTTTCTGCGATTCATAGATGAAGGCATAGTGTATAAATTTAATTCAAAATGAAATTGATAATTACAATCAGTGAGCAAAATAATAAAATGATATTGATTATTCTACCCGTATAATGTATAATTTAAAATTGATTAGTTAGAATGATCTACGGTGTAGGTGAGCATGGTAATTATGGGCAGGCGGACACCTAAAAACCGCCTGACCCATACAGTGAACCTATAACTTTCTAATAAAACGAAAGTCCTGGCCCTCATGCGTTCCGGAAAACTCCAGTTGCTCTGCTTCGCTGGTTAGCTGAAATGTAAATGTACCATCAGCACCCGTAGAGATAGTTTCCAATTCGGAACCTTCCGCCGTGCTAATCAGGATCGATAGCCCTGGCAAGGGAATTGTATCAATTCCGATAGCCTGATCAAGTATTCCCGACTTGTCCAGTTCGGCAAAAAAGGCCTCTCCCGAAATTTCTGTATCGTTTTTCTCGAGGGAAATTTGTCCCAGTACCGGCGAAGCTACCCGGTCGAAAGCCCGGTCGGAAACGTCCTCACATCCCCAAAACAGGCTACTTGCAATGAATATAGTTAGTAATTTCTTCATGATATCAGGTTTAGTTTTCTACCCACCAAAGCGGGGTTTTCATATTATCCGGACCTTCATTAAAGCTTACCCCATCTTGTACCTGTTCTCCGTTCAGGGAATATTCCGTAGAAGGATATATCATTCGGGTAGGCAAAACTCCATCGTTCTGAAACTGAGCCCTGGGATCAGGTTCGGGTAATACCGGGAATCCGGTACGGCGCAACTCGGTCCAGGCTTCAATACCCTGCCCGAACAACGCAATCCATTTTTGGGTCATTAACACTTCTTTGTTGAGCGTACCCAGGCTGGCAATGTAGTTACCAGGTACCTCCAGCCCGTACTGATCGAACGAAGCCGCAACGGCCTGGGCAAATAATTCTTCTGCGTTTCCATTAATATCTCCGTCGAGGGCGGCTTCCGCCTGGTTGAACAGCAATTCAGAATAGCTCATCAACACGGCCGGCGAGTTTACCTGGGCAAATGTTTCAACATTAATCGTTGCACTAAACCCCAGGAAAGTAGTGGCTGTAGCCCCCGGCAGCCCGTTCGGATGTCCGGTTATTTCACCTTCTGCCTGGTTTCCGGGTTGCGCAAAAACGTCCAGCCGAGGGTCGTCTAGTGCTTTCATTTTATTTACTAAAGTACTGCTGATGTTCCAGTCTGTTCGACCCTGTTGCACCAGGATGTCGTTCCATGGGTTGCCAGTAGGAACCGCACCGTAAACCAGCTCGGCGATTTCGTCATTGCTACTAATCATCGGCCAGGTATCCGGGTCATCGAGCATGGCCTGCATTTCTTCTCCCGACCCGGAAACTACGTGTGCCTGTCGGTTCAGCAGTTTAAAGCGGGTTGAATTGAAAAACTTCTTCCACATCATTACGTCACCGTTAAACATGATGTCACCCTTAACGGCCGGCCCATCCGGATTTAGCAACGCATTGGCCGTAGCCAGGTCATCAATTAATTGAGCATATACATCGGGCTGGGCATCGTAACCCGGTGAAAATACCGCTTCCTCAGCAGTTCCCTTCAAGGCATCGGTAAAAGGAACAGCCCCCCATACGTCGGTAATAATTGCGGTAGTCCATGCACGCATACCAATACCGATACCTTCGTAGTTGGAATTGGGTACATCGGCTTCGGCGGAAGACAATTCGCGGATTTTCTCGAAATTAATTAGCCCATCCGTGTAAAATACCTCCCAGTTCGTAATATTTACTGAAGGTTGAACGTTATAATTATCTCCCTCATTTTCGTAGATATTCCGGGTAAGATGCTGCACCCAGCACATGGCATGATCGAAATTCAGCCGTTCGTTTCGGATACGGTTTCCCCAGTAATTGTCTACGGTGGTTTGCAAAGCCTGTGGTAACAAATACTGCGGGCTTACCTCAACCGGGGCATTCGGGTTGGTGTTCAATTCTTCAAAATCACTGGTACAGGCACCTGTCCATACCAGTAGTAAAAACATTATTATTAATCTTCTCATCGTTCGGGCTAGGTTTAAAATTTAACATTCAGGCTGAAACCCACGCTTCTCGTACTGGGCAGTTGCCCGTAATTATAACCGAGATAAGCGCTGCTGATTTCAGGATCGATGTGCGTGGTATTCTTGTGCAGTATCGCAAGGTTTCTGCCGATAACTGATAATGATGCCGACTGCAGGAAGAAATCATCGAACCAGGGTTTGGGTAAATTGTAACTGATCGACGCTTCGCGCAACTTAACGTAAGATCCATCCATTACTGCTGCCTCGTGGAACTGGCGGCCCACGTAGCGGCCGTAAAAAGTAGCTACATTATCCGATTCTACCACTACATCATTTTCCACGTACACCGGGTTTTCTTCCGTGCCAACATTACGTACACCCTGTCCAATCACGCCTTCTTCCCGGCCAACGGATGTTTCCTGCAATACCCCCGTTCTCCGGGCAATACTGCTTCCCATGTCGTAAACATCGCCTCC
>CAZIWJ010000134.1:0-9873 GCA_964542855.1 uncultured Roseivirgaceae bacterium | reverse complement strand
TTTTAATGGCTTTTTCCGAAAGTTGGGTAAGGTCGGTGAGGTTAAGGCGATTATCGAGTGCCTGGTCGAGACTTTTAATCTGTGCCTGATTCTGCCGCTTTAGTAGGTCTGATTTCTTTAAACGGCTTTCTACGGCATCAAGGAGTTCCATTTCATCGAATGGCTTAATAATATAATCATCAGCTCCGAGATTCATCCCTTTACGAAACGACTCTCGCTCTGACTTAGCTGTTAGAAAAATAAATGGAATACTTGCTGTGTCATCGTCTTTACTCAATGCAAAAAGAACCCCGAAACCATCGAGTTCGGGCATCATTATGTCGCAGATTATTAAATCAGGTTTGTGTTCTTTTGCTTTTCGTACTCCAATCTTACCGTTTTCAGCCGTGTGTACGTCATAACTTGAGAGCTCGAGAAGTTCAGCGGTATTCTCTCTTAGTTCGTCGTTATCTTCAATTAATAGAATAGAGCGGTGTTCAGTCATAAGCTAAAGGAATTTGAATATGGAATTGTGTCCCCTCGTTAACCTTACTTTCAAATGAAATAGATCCTTCCAGCAGATCAACGTATTTTTTTACAATGTTGAGCCCCAGTCCTGTTCCCTGTATGTTTACAGCGTTTTTTGCCCTGAAAAATCGATCGAAGAGGTATTGCTGATCCTCATTGGGAATACCAAGCCCCTGATCAATTACATCCAGTAAAAGTTTATTATCTCTCACGTCGGTGATCACCTGTACCAATGCATTTTCGGGGGAATATTTTAGTGCGTTCGAAACCAGGTTGGTTAGTATGTTTAGCATAATATTTTTGTCCACCGGTAAAACAGGTTGTTCTCCTTTGTACTGAAAATTAATTTTCTGGCCACTTTTCGCCACAGAATGCATATCATCACACACTACTTCAAAAAACTCGGGTAAATCTATTTCAGTAAGTTTCACCCTAAACTTGCCCTCTTCCAGTACACTGAGAGAAAGGATATCTTCCAGGATGGCATTAAGTTGTTTTATTGACGACTGGATACGATTAAGCTGTCGCTGGGGTTTTTCTTCAGTTATAGGAACTGCATATCGCTTTAGCAGTGACACCGAAGAAAGGATAGTACTGAGTGGTGTTTTAAATTCGTGCGAAGCCATTTGTACGAACCTCGATTTTAGTTCTCCCAGTTCACGTTCCTTTTCAAGGGCGAGTAAAATTTTATCGGATGCTTTCTTTTCCTCAGAAATATCGTGCGATACAACAAGAATTTTCTGGGTATTACCTTGCGGGTCGGGTAGAAGGACGCAGCTATTCAGGTAAGTACAGTTCCTGAGTACAATTTCAAAGCTGATTAACTTCTCCTTAAAGCAACGAGCTACGTTCTGTTCGTACTTTTCCGGTATATCGGGCAGTATTTCAGCAATCCTTTTACCGGCTAGTTCTTCCGACCTCATGCCAAATCGCTTCAATTCGCTACCATCCGTGAATACAATCTTGAGCTCTTCGTTAAAAACGCAAATAAATCCACCAGGAAAGTTTCTTGCTATTGCCTGCAAAAGGGCCTGGCTTTCCCGCAGGGCCATTTCCGCTTGTTGCTTCTCGTTAATTTCTTTTATCAACTGTTCGTTAGCTGATTGCAGCTGTCGAGTACGCTCTTTTACCCTTAGCTCGAGGTTTCTATTTAATTCATTAATTTTTTGCAAGTTCCTGGCTTTCTCCAGGTTGTACCGGATAGACCGTTCCAATTGAAGGGTACTAAATTCACCCTTGGAGAGAAAATCAGCCGCACCGGCCTTTGTGGCTTTTTCATCGATGGTCGTGTCTACCTGCCCGGTAAGCAGGATTAACGGGCTTTCACAACCAGCATTTAATGCTTCTTCTATAAGTTCGAGGCCAGTTCGTGCACCTAATCGGTAATCGACAAAATAAATCTGGTATTTTTGTTCTACTGCAAGGCGTAAACCCTCCTCAAAGTTATCTACCCAGTCGATTGCATACACGCGGTTGGGTATTTCCTCCAGTAAATCTTGTGTAATAAGGAAGTCTTCCTCATCATCATCAATGAGTAAGATCCGTATTCTGTCAGGCTGCAATGTATCAGGTCTCCGTCAAATCAGGTAAACGAACTGTTTTAAACCAATAAGTATTCAGTGTTTTCATTACATCTACCAATCCAGCAAAAGTAACCGGTTTGGTAATAAATGAGTTTACCCCCAGATTATAAGTTTTAATAATGTCCTCTTCTGCTTTTGAAGTAGTTAACACGATAATAGGGATGAGCTTAAGAGCAGGGTTTTCCTTGATTTCCCTGAGGGCCTCCCTTCCGTCTTTCCGGGGCATATTCAAATCCAGTAAAATTAAACCAGGCATGGGATAAAGTTTATTATCATTGTATTCTCCCTTGCGAAGCAAATAATACAACAACTGTTCGCCGTCTTCCACAAAATGAAGCGAATTCAGTAACCCGCACTCCTGCAGTGCATCACAGGTTAGCATTCTGTCTTCTTCATCGTCTTCAGCAATCAATATAAACGGTCGGTTACTAGCGCGCATATTTGTTTGTTGGTGGTAGTCTGAATTTTCCATACGTATCAGGTTTGTTGAGTAGCCAGTTGAACACTAAAGCTAGATCCTTTTCCGGGCTTACTAGAAACAGTTATATCACCTCCATGTCGGATAACTATTTTTTTACAGATTGCAAGGCCAACCCCAGATCCTTCAAAGCTATTCCCTTCAAGTCGCTGAAACACATTAAATATACGGTCGGCGTATTTATCATCAAAGCCTATGCCATTATCTTTCACGGTAATTTCAATCATATCATCCCCGGGAGTACCATGCAGATGCTGATAACGATACAAATCCTGATAAGTAACATGAATTTCAGGCGATACGTCTTTCTTTTTAAACTTCAGTGCGTTGCTCAACAGGTTTTGAAATAACTGCCGTATCTGAACAGCATCTGCTTCTATTTCCGGTAGTTCATCAATGAATACCCTGGCATTTTCGTGCTCAATCCGGTATTCCAAATCGTTCACTACCTCTTCCACAATTTTCTTCAGGTTAACCTTTTTAAAAGGTTTAGCCTGCGTGGTAACCCGGGAATAGGTAAGCAAATCGTTAATCAGGTTTTGCATGCGCTTGGCGGCATTCAGCATCCTGTCGAGGTATTCTTGCCCCCGTTCACTCAGCTGATCTTTTTCCCTACTTTTTATCCGATCGCCAAAAGCCTGGATTTTCCTCAGGGGTTCCTGCAAGTCGTGCGATGACACGTAGGCAAAATCCTGAAGTTCCCGGTTACTTCGCTCCAATTCAGCAGCGTAACGTCGCAGGTTTTCTTCGGCTAGCTTCTGTTCTGATAAATCGTGCACAATTCCGGTAAATATCTTACGGTTACTCAATTCAATTTCACTAACGCTTAGGTTAAAGGGAAAGGTGGAACCATCTTTTCTTCTTCCTGTTACCTCTCTACCCGAGCCAATAATTTTAGGCTTCCGAGTGGTGAGGTAGTTGAACAGGTACTGATCGTGAGCATTGTTATCTTCAGGCAGCATCAGTTTATTAATGTTTTCACCGATCAGTTCTTCTGAATAATAACCAAAAAGACGAGTGACGGCCGGATTAACCATTTCAATAATTCCCCGCTCATTTATTGTTATGATCCCGTCAACGGCATTGTTAATGATCGCATTAATCCGGTTTGTGCTTTCCAGCAAGTCGCCTCTGATTTGTTCTATTTCTGATATATCCTTGATCAGACACAGGTAAAGATTTGGCTTGTTCTGATCTACCCGGCTTACAGTTAACGAACAGGGAAATAAGTTTCCGTTATTGGTTTTTCCGGCAATCTGGTAGTTCTTAACTCGCCTGATTTTTGCATTTTCGGGGTTGCCCGGGAAACTGCCAGCCTTATTGATGAAGTTTTGTACTGACTGATTTTGAAGTTCGGGAAAAATATGAGGGAGCGTTAATCCACTCAGCACGTTTGTGGGGTATCCAAAAATTTTTGCTGCAACACTGTTAACAGTATGAATAAAACTGTCCTGATCAACTACGATGATTCCTTCCATCGTAATATCAAGCAATTCGTTTAGAATTTCCGTGCTCCTGGCTGTGTCCGTGGGCATGTAGCTAGTTATATATGCAACATACTATACAATATAAGCAATTTATAACAAGTCTGGAAAAAGTATGATCCAGATCAATAGCTAATTTGATTGCCATCATCGGCCACATTTCTTGAAGTTATTTTATTAACAATTTATTAATTAACCGGTGAACACAGCTAATATGAAACAATCCATTCTCGTTGCTACCGATTTTACCCCACGAGCCAACAATGCTGTTCAGTACGCGGCACGTATGAGCCAATTTCTTCAAGCTCCCTTAACTATTGTTCATGCCTGCGGGGTCCCCGTTTCTGCCGTAAATGTAGCTTATCCGATCGGTGTTCAGTACCCCGGAGAACTAGATGATGATTACCTCAAGGTAAATGCCAGGGAATCGTTAAAGGATTTACTTGAGAAGCACGAAGAAATATCACGGGTTAATCCTGAACTACTGGTTGAAGTAGGTTTTGCCAACGATGTACTGGCTGAACTTTACGAACAGGATAAATATGGTTTAATGATACTTGGGGCCAGGGGTGGACAGGAACTAGCTGAGGTGTTTGGTAGTACCACTACCGCCCTAATTAAGAAAGTGAAAAAACCAGTTATGGCCATTCCCGATACGGTTAATTTCGAGGAACCAAAGAAAATGGTGCTGGCCACCGATTTTAATACCGATGTTACCGAAGAACTGCTGGATATTTACCACGAGTTCAGTGGTGCAGAAATTCACATTGTACACTTAACTGAAAATTTACCATTAAATTCCGAGCAGGCATTAAGGAAAAAAGAACTAAAGTCACTGCTCGAGCAATCCGGATTAAACTTTGTGCTCTTCGAACTGGGGGGGGCTGATAAAGACACCGTGCTCATGAATTATATTCAAAAATCAGGAACCAATATTTTGTCAGTCGTTCCCCATGAACATTCGTTTTTCGATAAATTATTTAAAGGAAGTTTTACCAAGCATTTGTGCTTTACTACGGAAACCCCGCTTCTCGTTCTGAAAAAATAATTAGTAAATTCCCGAATATTCATACACTAACTACTTTATGGATCCATCAACGCTGTTTTCTGCCCGATCGGTTGCAGTAGTGGGGGCTTCTACACGTGTGCGGAGTGTGGGACACGAACTGTTTAAAAATTTATTATTTAGTAATTATAAAGGCGTAATATACCCCGTTAACCCCAAGGCTGTCAGTATTCTTGGGGTTAAATGTTACGATTCGGTTAGTCAAATTCCCGATCCTGTTGACCTGGCTATTATTCTGGTACCCAGGAATGCGGTGGCGTCTGTACTGAACAATTGCGGAGAAAAAGGAATTAAGGCTTCTGTGATTATAACCGCAGGCTTTAAAGAAATTGGTGGAGAAGGGATAGCCAAAGAACAGGAAATTACTGCCATTGCCAGTAAGTATGATATGGCAGTAATAGGCCCCAATTGCCTGGGTATTCTGAATATGAAATCCCAGTTTCGTTTAAATGCAACTTTCGCTCGTCATGTACCTAATTCTGGTAATATTGGCATGATTTCCCAAAGCGGGGCCATGGGCGTTTATGCCCTGGAATTTGCTGCGGGTAACACCATCGGCTTTTCACTTTTTGCCTCTACAGGTAATAAAGCGGTGGTAAATGAAAATGACTTACTTAAAGTATTTGGAGAGGATGAAGAAACCCGGGTAATTATTATGTACCTAGAAAGCCTGCACAATCCGCAGGAATTTATGAAAGTTGCAAGGCAAGTAACTCAGGGAGAAAACAGTGTACCCGTTCTGGTTATTAAATCAGGACGAAGCAAGAGTGGCGAACGGGCTGCGTCTTCTCATACTGGTGCACTCGCTGAGCGCGATGATGTTTTGAATTTTATTTTCGATCAGTGCGGGGTTATCCGGTTATCGACCATGGAGGAACTGTTCAACCTCGCTATGGGTTTCTCCAACCAGCCTGTACCTGATGGAAACCGTTTTGCCGTGCTTACAAATGCCGGAGGGCCGGGTATCCTGGCTGCCGACGAAGCTGAACTTCGAGGGCTAAGCGTTACTGAATTTTCCAATGACCTGCAACTGGCATTACGCAATGAATTACCCGAAACAGCCAGCGTGAAAAACCCGGTTGATGTAGTTGGGGACGCAACCCCACAGCGATATGAAAGTGCACTAAAAACTTTATTAGAACATTCGGAACTTGATATCCTGCTGGTAATTTGCACGCCCCAGAGCATGACCAGTATGTTGGACATAGCTGCTTTAGTAGGACATTATGCTGAGGCTTTCAGGCAAAAGGGCATTGTTGTTCTTTGTTCTTTCGTGGCCTTTGGAAACGAAATGTCCGCCATTCAGGAGGCTTTACAACAACACAATGTACCAAACTTCGACTTTACTGAAAACGCTGTAAAGGTAGCGGCCGGTATGGTAAAGTACAGTGAAATTAAACAAAGAGAAATACCAGTTTTCACCACGCCATTTACCCGGCCTACCCTGGCCCAGAATATTATCGATCAGGCTTACGCTGAAGCAAGATACTTTTTAACAGAAGCCGAAAGCTACAGGGTGATAAAAGAGTACAATTTGCCCGTTGCTCCTTACGAAGTGATTCCAATTCAGGAAATTGATTCTGCTTCTCCGGGTTTTCAGTATCCGGTGGTTGCAAAAGTGTTATCGCAAGACGTTATACATAAATTCGATGCAGGAGGAGTTAAAGTAAACATTTCCAACCAGGATGAATTAATAAAAGCCTGTAATGATATCGTCGAGTCTGTAAAACTGAACGTGCCAGATGCTAAGCTGGAAGGTATACTGGTTCAGGAAATGGTGAATGGTGGGGTTGAAGTTATAATTGGCTCTAATTATCATCCCCATTACGGGCAACTCCTGATGTTCGGCCTCGGTGGAACGTTTGTCGAGATTTTTCAGGATGTCAGCTTTCGGGTTGCCCCGATTTCAGAAACTGAAGCCTGGAAAATGATTACTGAAATCCGTTCTTTCAAAATGTTGCAGGGCTATCGGGGTATTGCCCCCAGAGATATCCAGGCACTGGTTAACTGTATTATGGAGCTTTCGCGCTTGGTTACCGATTTTCCTATGATTAATGAGGTAGACTTCAATCCGGTATTCTCCCTGGAACATGGAGTGAAAATTGCTGACGCCAGGATATTACTCGCTAAAGAATGAGTTTATTTTAAATTTACGCGAGCTTTCATAATCACCAGAGCGCTGAATAGTAGCCCTTCTACTTTTTCGGTTACTGCGTATTTGATATCCATAAATTCCCAGTTATCATCGTCGTAAGGTAAAAGAGCATTATTAATCAACTCTGCTAATTGTGTTTCGTATTCGGTGCATAAATGTAAGGTGTGAATTTGCCCTACCCTGAATCGATAATCCATAGTGTTCCGAATTTTGTTTCGTATCTTTTAAATGAAAGTTATTAAATTTCAATAGTTAAATAATAATTACCCAGTGAAGAAAATAGTAGTGCTTTCCGGTTCGGGCATTAGTGTAGAAAGCGGCATTCCTACATTTCGCGATGCCGACGGTTTATGGGAGGGTTATGATGTTACAAAGGTGGCTTCTCCTGAAGGATGGGAAAGCGACCCCCATACTGTACTTAAATTTTATAATGAAAGAAGAAAAAAACTGCTGGAAGTTCAACCCAACGCCGGTCATGAGTATCTGGCCCGGCTCGAGAAGCATTATGAAGTAGTGGTTATTACCCAAAATATTGATGACCTGCACGAGCAAGCCGGTTCAAGCCATGTAGTCCATCTGCACGGTGAATTAAAGAAAGCAAGAAGTACTGTAGATGAAAACCTGGTGTACGATATAAAAGGGGGGCATCTAAACTGGGGCGATACCTGTGAAAAAGGTAGTCAGCTACGCCCGCACGTGGTATGGTTTGGTGAAATGGTACCTATGATGGAAGTAGCTATTTCTCATGCGATGAGTGCCGATATTTTTGTTGTGGTCGGAACTTCCCTTCAGGTTTATCCTGCCGCCGGACTAATGCACTACACTCCCGATGAAGTACCTCTTTATGTTATTGACCCCAAAATTCCTTACACTGCTCCTCGCGAAAATGTATACATTATGCGGGAAACAGCCAGTAAAGGGATGGAAAAGTTATTTTACCAGTTAGTAAACCCAGATCAATAAAAGAGTTAACATTCAGTGACTCTCGGTTTCAAATTGTAACCTTTTTCTTAATTTTTAACTTTTCACTCAAGGCATCCAGATCCTTGTGTATGTCACTATTATTATCGCTGTTATCGATTATGTTCTGAACCCCGTGAATAACAGTGCTGTGATCTCTTCCTCCAAAATGATAGCCAATTGCTTTCAACGAATGCTTGGTGTACACCTTTGCAAAGTACATAGCAACCTGCCTGGCCAGTACCACTTCTTTACGACGGGTTTTCGATTTTATGTTACTAACGGGAATATTATAGTACTCAGAAACGGTTTTCTGAATAAAATCTATATTCAGCTCCTGCTCAGAATCGTATACAATATTCTTTAGAATCTGCCTGGCCAATTCAAGGTCCATTTCTCTTCGATCCAGCGAGGTATGAGCAACCAGTGAAATTAATACGCCTTCCAGTTCCCTGATGTTAGTATCTACGTTGTAAGCAATGTACTCAACCACTTCCTTGGGTATATTGATGCCTTCCGACTGAGCCTTGCGCTCAATAATTGCCATGCGGGTTTCAAAGTCAGGAGGTTGCACGTCTGCGGTTAGTCCCCATTTAAACCTGGAAAGTAAACGTTCCTCTAACCCTTTCAGGTCGCTGGGTGGGTTATCGCTGGTCATGATGATTTGCTTCCCACTCTGGTGAAGATGGTTGAATACGTGAAAGAATATTTCCTGGGTCTTTTCTTTTCCGGAAAGGAACTGTACGTCGTCCAGTATCAACACATCTACCTGTAAGTAGAAGTTGGAAAACTTCTGAATGTTATTGGTTTTCAGTGCTTCAATAAATTGGTTGGTAAACTTCTCCGAACTCACATAAAGAATAAAGGCATTAGGAAGGTTGCGTTTAATTTCATTTCCAATAGCATGCACCAGGTGGGTTTTACCTAGCCCCACTCCACCGTAAATCATGAGTGGGTTAAACGAAGTAGCTCCAGGCTTGCTGGATACAGCATATCCTGCCGAACGGGCCAACCGGTTACAATCGCCTTCAATGTAAGAATCGAAAGTATACTGCGTATTTAAATAAGCTTCCTGGCGATCAATATCGTAATTATGGAATGCAAAGGGGCTCTTGTAATTTTCATCGTAACTGTTAGCTGCTACTTTATTGTTCTTTTTCCAAGCATCGATTCCCGTAGCGTGCTGGCCATTGTTTTGGCCCTGTTGAAATTCCCCGGCAGGAGATTCCTTCTCGGACTTACCAGCCTGCTTCGGGTTAGCCCGATATTGATTTCCATTCTTAGACTGGGCAGTGGGAAGGTTCACCGACAAAGGACTATTCTTCTTATTACCCCGATCTACAATCACCGAATACTCCAGCCGACCCTCTTTACCTATTTCGTGGTCTATTGCTTCCCGTAGCAAGTACACGTAGTGCTCTTCTAACCACTCGTAGAAAAACTGACTGGGTACCTGTATAGTTAATACATTGTTCCGAAAGCTCAGTGGTTTTATAGGAGCAAACCAAGTACTAAAACTTTGCTGACCAACTCTTCCCTTAATGATATTCAGACAGTTATGCCATATTATTTCATGATTATCATCCATGAATAATCTTAATTTCAAATGTATAGTAATGTGGTTGAATCCGTGTTTTAAA
>CAZIWJ010000133.1:0-9905 GCA_964542855.1 uncultured Roseivirgaceae bacterium | reverse complement strand
TGGGCCTGTACGGATAGGTTTCCGGAAATTACCAGGACCAGGCTGAGTAACAGGTATTTACTTTTCATGCGGTATGGTTTGAATAAATTAAGCCTCAATATAATTGATTTTTTACACGGGGAAACAACTTGTTTGTGGAGTTTTCCGGGTATGTAAACTTGCTGTATATCCATAACCCGGTTCAGGCTGTAATAATAATTCTTGCCAACTATTTTACTCGAAACGTACCGGAAGTACATACTGGGTGGCTATCGGCCGGTTAAACGAGCGCGCGGGTTCCCAACGGGGTAATTCATTTACAATTTCAAGGGCCAGGGAATCGGCTGTGGGGTGAAGGGAGGTTTTAATGCGGGCTTCATTCACCATTCCCTCCACATTAATGATGCACTGCACCGACACCGTTCCCCGGGGAAGGGCAGCAGGCAATTCTTTTTCATTTACCGCCTCTTCTAACCAGGTGAATAGTGCCCTTTCACCGCCCGGAAAACGAGCCGAACGATTTGCCTGCCGGCTTTCGGGCAGGGTAGTACCGTCTGGTTGCCAGTACTGTTGTTTAATAATGGTATTATTAAAAAAAGTTACTTCTCCGGCTTCCTGGCCATTATCGTGGTAAAAAATCCATTCGCCGTTTCGCTGGCCTTTCTCATAAGGACCTTTGGCGTTAACAGATCCGTTTTTCCGGTACAGGGTCCATTCGCCGGTTTTCTCGTCTTCAGAAAAATTACCGTTTTGCTTAACCTGGCCGTTTTTAAAGAAATAAGTCCATTCGCCGGTTTTAATTTCTTCCCGTTCGCTTTCAAAGTAGCCTTCCTGGATAACCTGACCGTCGGCCAGTTTTAGCTGGTAAGCATATTTACCATTTGCCGGTTTCAGGGTTTCCGAATAATACGCTTTATATTTTTCTACTTCACTAAAGCCGGCATCAAGGTAACGCTCCATCTGCCCGGAGGCTGGAGAGGAGCAACTGGTGGGGCCCAGACAATAAATAACAATCAGCAGGATGTAACGCATGGTTATTTTGAGGGGTAACAGATTTATTCAAGAAAAATAATCCCGTAAGGCAAGTGCTTGTTCATCATTATTCAGGTTACAGGTTAATAAGTAACAACAGCACCCAAAATATTACAGGTAATCTTTAATTTCTGGATAGTAATCGCTGGAACCAGTTTTTTCCTGAATAGTTATAGTAGTTGTCGTAACCATATTTATAGCCGTACCCGTAACCCCGGTTATTGGGGCGGGTATCATTCAGGACGAAGGCTGCGTTACTAACCTTCTTTTCGTTATAGATGCGGTCGAACAAACGAATAGCACTTTTCTTGGTAAAGTTTTGGCGCACGATAAACAGGGAAAGGTTGGCATACTTACACAATTCCAGCGTATCGGAGAACAGTCCGATCGGGGAGGTATCGATAACAATAAAATCAAAATCGGGGCTTACCCTGGCGAAAAAATCATCGAGTCGTTTGTTGAGCAGCAACTCAGTTGGGTTGGGAGGAATATCGCCGGAGTGCAGCAGGTAAAGTTTTTCTTTCTGGGAAGGAATAATAAAATCAATTTCATCCACTACTCCGGCCAGGTAATTACTCAGTCCCGGCTTATCGGCACTATTTTGTAATTCCTCGTAATAGTTTTTTTTCCGCAGGTCGGCGTTGATAATTAGCGTTTTCTTACCCGACAGAGCCATAAAGTAGGCCAGGTTTTTGGCCGAAAATGTTTTACCCTCGCTACTGATGGCAGAAGTAACCAGGATGATTTTAGCCCCTTTTTTTCCGTTGGTATTCAGAAAAAACTGCAAATTGGCCCGGATGGTGCGGATCGATTCAGCGGCAGCCGAATTTAGCTTGTCGCCATCTACCAAATCCTGGCTACCACGACTGTGATAAATTGTACCCAGGAAAGGGATATTCGACATGGATAACAGGTCTTCGTCGCTCTTGATCCGTTCATCGGCCCAGTTGATTAGGTATATTAACCCGATGGGGAGTAGCAAACCGACAAGCAGGGCGTTACGATAATTCTGGGTGGTATCGGGCTTAATGGGCCCGGAGATTTTCGGAATATCGATCAGCTTATAATCGGAAGTAGTCGATGCCTGGGCAATGTTCGATTCCACTCTTTTTTCCAGCAGGGTGCTGTAGAGCTGCTCGCTGAAATTAGCCATTCGGTTAATGTATTCGAGGTCGCTCTCTTCGTCGAGCACATTGCGAGCGGTATTTAAAATGAAGCCAGCTTCTTTATCGAGAGAGGCCATGGCCTTTTTATTTTCTTCAATTACCAGGTTAATGGCTTCCTGGATTTTTTCCTCCTTCTCGTTCAGTTTGGCAGCTCCCCGGCTGAGCAAAGGGTTTTTGTTATTCTCATCGTTAATCACCACCGTTTCCTGCTCTTTCAGCTCCTGATACTGCCTGAGTTGCTCCACCACGAAGGGATAATTAATTTCAATGATATTGGGCAGGAAAACCTCTTCATTATCGCCGCTGGCCATGTAATTTTTCAGGTAAGCGTAATAATCGTTAATTAAGTCGAGCTCTGCTTTTTTCTGCTCAATTTCATCAAGCTTGGCAAGATAAAAGGAAGATCCCCTCAGTAATTCCCGGTTATACAGTTTATATTCTTTTAATTGTTTTTGGTACTGGTTGATGGAATCGTTGAGTATTTTAAGCTGTTTATTAATAAATTCAGAAGTACGCCTGGCGTATTCAAACTTTTCTTCCAAACCTTTACGGATTACCACCTTAGTGTAAGATTCAAGGAAGTCAACTTCCTTCTTGGGGGTGGAGCTATTCAGGGAGATGTTAAAAATAGCCGTTCGCTGGTTAATAGGTTTTATGTTGAGGTTCTGGCGGTATTCGCCGATGAGCGTTTCATGACGATTTAGGCGGAAAAGCACCTCCCGGTTATTGAAGGGATTATTTTGTTTTATTTTAAAGCGCATACCGCCCACTTCGTAGTTTTCGCCAAACTGAAAAGTAGTACCGTTGAAGCGTTGGTTCCATTCCTCATTATCAGTTTGCAGGGTAAAGGATCCGTTCCCCTGGTCGGAACAACGAATGGATATCTCCCAGGGCACCTTTTCAGAAGCCGTATCGAGGGAAACGGTAAAAGGATAGTAGGGGTAAATTTCAGTGGTTTTCACCCGGCCTTTCTCGAAGTAACTAACTTTAAAATCCAGTTTCTTCAGCGCATCACCAACAATATCGTAAGATTTTAAAATGGCAATTTCCTGGGTAAGATCTCGCTTAACCCGGAAAAGGTCGGAACCATCGGGAATGGCAGTAAGGGCGCTTCCTCGCTGGGCGTCGAACTTTTTATTCAGCAGCGATAACTTTACATTGTAAACCGGTACGGAGTATCGGTTATACGTGAAGGCTACAGCTAAAGCCAACAGCACCGAGATTAAGAAAAAGTACCACTTTCCCAGATACAGTCCGAGGATCTTTTTTATTTCCCGGGTCGGATCGTTGGAGTTGGGTGAATTTTCTGCCAAATCATTAAAAAATTAAAGGTTCAACTATTTCGTCCGGTTGAAAAGTAAAACTAACGAAAGTACTGAAATTAGTGAAGACACAACGCCCAGCGTGCTACTAATGGCCGGCAGTGCAAACTGACGGGTAATTTTGGCAGAAAGTGGAGGTACAATGAGAATATCATCTGGTTCAAGGTAAAAGTAATCAGAAGCTATTAAATTTTCATCCAGTAAGTCAATATATATTATTTCAGCCTGGGAAGTATTCTGATTCCGGATCAGCTTAATGTTGGCCCGGTCGGCAAAATCGGTTAGGTTTCCCGCAAGGCTGATTGCATCGAGTAAGGTGGTTTCAGGTTTAAACGAAGTAAAACGTCCTTCATTGTTTACTTCTCCGAAAACCGTGAAATGAAAGCTGAGTAATTGAATCCGAACCTGGGGAGTTTCGAAAAAACCTTCCAGCAGAAGCTGCACTTTATCGGTAGCTTCAGACAGGGTTAGGCCTTCAACCTGAACGGCACCAATTTCGGGTAGTACCAGTGTGCCATCCTGTTCAATAATAAAACCATTTAGCCGGGCGGTGAATATGTTGCCCGCACCGCCCTGCTGGTTTGTGCCCCCAAACTGCATACCACCACCGCCGCCGCGTTGCCCGCCGAAGCCTCCGGCGTTCATATTGTAATCGTTCAGTTTGAGTATGGGGCCCAGCTGATCGCGGTACTGCTTAATAAAATCGAATTCTTCCTCGGTTAAACTGGCTACGTTTACCCCTACTACATCGCCTGGTTCCAGGGTGAAGAATTTAGTAGGTTTACCCAGCGTTTTATAAAATTCATTTTTTCTTATTTCTTCCGGGGCACTGGGGTCCTGTAAAAGGATACTTTTCGATTTGGGAACACAGGAAGCTATCAGTACAACTAACAGAATTATGGAAGAAGATTTTAAATTCAGCAAGGATTTTTCGGTTTTATTGAGTAGCCGGAAATATTACACAATTTTAATGAAGGCAGGGTAGTTTACCAATCATTATTTCTCTAGTTCAACAACCAGGTCATCCTGTTCTACCAGCGCCCCGGCCTCTTGGTGAACAGCAAGTACTTTCCCTTTAACCGGTGCTGAAACAGTCGTTTCCATCTTCATGGCTTCAATAACAAAGAGCGATGTTTTTTCCGTAACCTTTTGTCCCGGTTCAACCAGTACTTCGGCAATTCTTCCCTGCAAGGGAGTACCTACCTCGTTAGGGGCGTTGGCTTTCCGGTTAACCGATTTTTCAACGCCCAGGCTTTTGTCTTTAATGCTTACTCGCCGGGTCTGCCCGTTAAGTTCAAAGCTAACCACCCGATTTCCTTTTTCGTCGGGCTCGCTGATGTACAGTTTTTTAATGAGCAGGGTTTTTCCTTTTGCCAGGTCTACAATAATTTCCTCCCCGTTTTCCATCCCGTAGAAATAAGTAGTGGTAGGAAGTACCCCTACATCGCCGTATACCTTTCGCGACCGGTAGTAATCTTCGAATACCTTGGGATACAGTTGGTAAGAAAGGAAATCGAGCAGGTTCAGCGAATCGTCGAAACGTTCCTGGAATTCCTGAAAGTCTTTGTCAAAATCAATCGGGTCGAGGTGCGCATTCGGGCGGTCGGTAAAGGGCTTTGCTCCTTTAAGAATAATTTTCTGGATGTCTTTAGGCCATCCGCCGGCAGGTTGTCCTAATTCTCCTTTAAACATGCTCACCACCGATTCGGGAAAAGACAATGACTCACCTTTTTCCTTAATATCCTGTACGGTATAATTATTAGAGGCCATAAACAGGGCCATATCGCCAACAACCTTGGAAGATGGGGTTACCTTCACCAGGTTGCCGAATAATTTATTCACCGCGGCGTAGTTCTTTTTAATCTGTTCGAACTTGTGTTCCAGCCCCAGGGCAATAGCCTGCGGGCGCAGGTTAGAGTACTGCCCACCCGGAATTTCGTTTTCGTAAACTTCAGCCGTTCCAGCCCTCAGGTCCGATTCAAAAGGATAATAAAACTCCCTTACCGCTTCCCAGTAAACCGAATAATCGTTCAGGGTTTTTAAATCTACAGGCTGTTCCCTCTCGTGTCCTTGCAGCATGGCTGCCACACTATTGAAATTAGGCTGAGACGTTAGGCCAGACATGGAGCTGATGGCTACATCCATGATATCGACTCCCGCCTCCACTGCTTTCATGTAGGTGGCCGGCTGAATACCGGCCGTATCGTGGGTATGCAGATGAATGGGGACGTTCACCGCTTTTTTCAATTCTGAGATCAGTAATTCTGCGGCGTAAGGTTTAAGGAGGCCGGCCATATCTTTAATGGCCAGTATATGGATACCCTCGTCTTCCAGAGCGCGGGCCATATCGAGGTAATACTGCAATGTATATTTTTTCTCGTTAGGGTTGCTCACGTCGCCGGTGTAGCAAATGGCCCCTTCGGCAATTCCTTCAGTTCTTTCCCGCACTGCACGGATGCTAACTTTCATGGCTTCCAACCAGTTTAGCGAATCGAAAATCCGGAAGATGTCAATGCCATTGATCCACGCCTCCTCAATGAATTTCTCAATCAGGTTATCGGGGTAGGCCTTGTAACCCACTGCATTGGACCCCCGCAGCAGCATTTGCAGCAGAATGTTGGGCACGGCCGAGCGAATTTGTTGCAGGCGTTCCCAGGGGCTTTCATTCAGAAACCGCATGGTAACATCGAAGGTTGCTCCGCCCCACATTTCCATTGAGAATACATTAGAATGGTGCTTGGCAAAACCTTCGGCTACTTTCAGCATGTCTACACTACGCATCCGGGTGGCCAGCAACGACTGGTGGGCATCGCGGAAGGTTGTGTCGGTATATTGAATGGCTTTCTCTTTTTTTAGCCAATCGATGAACTTATCGCGGCCCATCTGGTTCAGCTTATCCTTGGTACCTTCCGGGTAAGGCTTATACCGGTAAAGCAAATCTTCGCCGGTAGAACCTTCCCTTACAGTTTTCCCCGGAACGATAGGTGTACGGAATTTTTTGTTCGGATCGTAAAATCGAACGTTGGGGTTACCGTTAACACTTACTTCGCCGATGTAAGCCAGCATTCGCGTTGCCCGATCGAGCCCCTCCCGGATATTAAACAGGGCGGGATTATCTTTAATAAAGTTTACGGTTGCCCTGCCCTCATAAAACTCAGGATGGGCGAGCACATTCAGCAGAAACCCGACGTTGGTTTTCACTCCACGGACCCGGAATTCGCGCAACGAACGCTGCAAACGCTGGGAGGCCCCTCTCAGCGTTCTTCCCCGGGCCGAAACCTTAACCAGTAATGAATCGAAGAAAGGGGAAATGGTAACCCCCGGGTACGAACTGCCCTCATCGAGGCGGATGCCGAAGCCACCGGCGTTCCGGTAGGCAATGATGGTTCCGTAATCCGGCTTGAAATCATGCTTAGGGTCTTCCGTAGTAATCCTGCACTGGATGGCAAACCCCCTTACCACGACATCCTGCTGGCTTTTAAGAAAAATTTTAGGACTCTCGAGCTGGTGCCCTTCCGCAATTAAGATCTGGGAGCGTACAATGTCGATCCGGGTAATTTCCTCCGTTATGGTGTGTTCCACCTGGATGCGGGGGTTAACTTCGATGAAGAAAATGTTTTCATCGGCATCGACCAGGAATTCAACGGTGCCGGCATTATTGTAGTTAACCCGTTTGGCAATGGTAAGGGCGTACTCGTACAGCTTATCCTTAGTGTCCTGAGCCAGGGTAGGTGCAGGGGCTATTTCAACTACTTTCTGAAAACGGCGTTGCACGGAGCAGTCGCGCTCGTGCAGGTGCACAATGCTTCCATGATTATCGGCCAGGATCTGAACCTCGATGTGCTTGGGCTGATCGATAAACTTTTCAATAAAAACGGTCGGGTCGCCAAATGCCTTGCGGGCTTCGTTAGTGGCATCAGTGTAGGCGCTTTTTACTGAACCGGGTTCACGAACCACCCGCATACCTCTTCCACCGCCTCCGGAAGCGGCCTTTATTACAACCGGAAAACCTATTTTAGTAGCCTCCTTTTTAGCAATTTCGGGGCTGGTGATCGCTTCTTTGCTATCTTCAATTACCGGAACCGTTGCCGCCCTTGCCACCTTTTTAGCGGCTACTTTATCGCCCAGTTGTTCCATTACTTCTGGTTCCGGCCCCACGAAAGTAATGCCTTCCTCGCGGCAGCGGTAAGCGAAATTAATATTCTCCGATAAGAATCCGTAGCCCGGATGAATGGCATTTACAGACTCTCGTTTGGCGATCGTGATTATTTCTTCAGCGTCGAGGTAAGGCTTCAACGGGTCATCGTCCGTTCCGATCTGGTAAGCCTCATCGGCTTTGTAACGGTGAAGGGAATAACGATCTTCGTAAGTAAAAATAGCAACGGTACGAATGCCAAGCTCAGAGGCTGCCCGCATTACGCGAATAGCTATTTCGCCCCGGTTGGCAACTAAAATTTTATTAATTTTCTTAACCTGAACATTCATGGCAAGTTGGGATACAAGTGTGTAGAATAGAAAAAAATGGCTTTTAAAATGGCCTCAAGCATATTTGTGTTTTAAAGTGGTTAAATAAGAAAATACCACTCATTTATACAAATTGATAAATTTCATTCCTCCAGTTACATGTTTGTTAAATTCCGAACTAACCTGAGGTTTTTTAACGTTGATGTATAAATTTGTAATGGGTTTAGTACGGTTAATTAAACTGATTCTAAATAAAGAGTGCTGATTCAGGTCATTACACCAGTCGTTATTAGCTATTTAATTAGCGCTAGTTAAAAATTAAATTGTTGCAAACGTATGCACCGCCGCTTTAAAGTTTTGTATATCACGTATGTAAACACCCCTCTGGCTATCAGGGAGGAGATTGCGCTTAATCAGAGCCAGGTACATCAATTATTACGCAAGATTACCGAATTTACCAACGCGGAAGATGTACTGGTACTGTCCACGTGTAACCGTACTGAGATCTATTACAGCGCTGAAGAAGATTTAAGTGATCGGTTCATAAAACTGATAGAAATCACTTTACAAAAAGACTTGCAGGCGTACCGTTCTCTGTTTAAATCGATACTAAACGGGAAAGCAGCAACTACTCGCCTGTTCGAAGTTTCTGTCGGGCTGGAGTCGCAGGTGGTTGGCGATTTACAAATCATTAATCAGGCGAAGCGGGCTTACCAGTTGAGCGCCGATGAAGCCTGTGCCGGTCCTTTTCTGCACCGATTAATGCATACCATTTTTTACGCCAACAAGCGAATTGTACAGGAAACTCCTTTTCGCGATGGTGCGGCGTCTTCTTCTTATGCATCGGTTGAATTAGCCGAACAATTTGCTTCCACGTTGATTAATCCGAGCGTACTGCTAATCGGTTTAGGAGAAATAGGCCGGGATGTTTGCAGTAATTTATGGGACGCAGATACTATTAATCCCGCCAACGTTCAGGTTTGTAACCGCACTTACACCAAAGCCCTGCAGGCCGAGAATGATTTTGGGTATCAGGCCATCAGGATGGAAGAGCTGAATCAGGCGGTGGAAAAAGCAGATATTATTATTTCTTCAGTTAGTACCGAAAGTCCGATCGTAACCGCCGACATGGTTAGAAGAGAGCGGGGGCACCAGTATCTGATCGACCTTTCCGTTCCCCGCAGTATTGATCCGGTTGTTGATGATTTGCCCGGAATACTGGTTTACAACATCGACGACCTGAGTGCCAAAGCCGATGACGTGCTGGAAAAGCGGAAAGCTTCCATTCCGGATGTAAAGGCAATTATTAGTGAAGGTGTTCAAACGCTGATGAGCTGGTCGCAGGAAATGGAAATGTCGCCTACCATTCATAAGCTCAAAGGTACGCTGGAGCAAATAAGAAGGGAAGAGATTGCTCGCTACGAAAAAAACCTTTCTGAAGATCAGCAGATGCAGATTGAGGTAATTACTCGTAGCATGATGCAGAAAATTATTAAACTCCCTGTACTCCAACTGAAAGCTGCCTGCAAGAGGGGAGAAGCCGAATCGTTGGTAGGTATACTGAACGATTTATTTAATTTGGAACAGGCTGAAGAAAACGCACTAAAAAAAGGCAAGTAAACTACTTGCCTTCATCTTGACGTTGCTTTTTGGCTTCCTTTCTCTTGGTGGTTTTTTTCCTGGGGCGACTTACACCGTAGCTTCCTGCCACTATTTTACCTTTCTTCGATCGTTGATCTCCTTTTCCCATGGTTTATAATTTTAGTGAGCATCAAATGTAAGGAGATTGATTCTACTGTACAACACCTTGCTTTCTTACAGTACGAGTACGCAGTAAATTTCCGTTCACTGGTGTTAAATTGTTAATGTATAGCTAATTACTTACACAGAATTTTTATAAACTATTCATCTGATTAGCAAAATTATATTTCAAGCACCATAC
>CAZIWJ010000132.1:0-9963 GCA_964542855.1 uncultured Roseivirgaceae bacterium | reverse complement strand
ACATAATTTTTACCATAAAAGCAAGTTTAGCCCGGTAAATTACCTACTAGTATACGTAATCTGGTAGTAAATGACTACGGGACTCTCCTTAGCATAAGCAAATAACGGGGGGAATTGTTCAGTAGGGCTATTTGCTGTTTTGCAGGACAGGCTGGATTTGCTCGTTCGTATTGTGCATGTAAGATAGTGCCGAGATACTCTGCATGATCCCCTTTTCGTAATTACCTTTACTAATGTGTGGATTCACATGCTGGTGAATCAGTTTCCTGGCCTGCTCGTGGTTGAGTATTGCTTTTCTGGAAACAATGGCTATTTCGCCTTCACTTTTTGAAATAAGCATTAAATAACCATTATTTTGGTAGCGTTGCCCGATTCGCCATCGTTGCAGTAACTCCCGGGCGTAATCGTTTATAGTTGAGGTATCTGTGGTTTCCACGGTACAAATGGCCAGTTCGGAAAAGGTACTAAACATAAACTGATTAATGCTGTCGCGGATAATTTCCTCGCGCGTGTCGCTGATTAGCTGGGCGTGGTCGCTCAGTTTACCATTGTAGTCCGGGAATTTTTTTTCTTCAATGATAGAGTAATTCGTATTAATGCGGTTCACTAACCAGAAACCCAGCCCCGTAGCTAACAGGGCGACGAACAAAATCATAACATATTTGGGTTGCATAATAGCACATTTAATTACACGCGTGCTTTTTAGTGTTTATAAATATAAAAAAAGTCACCCGGAAGGTAACTTTTTTTGCATTAAGCGTGTGTTAATTAACTATTGTTCGGGTTTACGGAACAACAAAATGTGCTGTTGAGGCAGCACGTTACTGTTTTTAATAAATTCAAGGCCTGCTACCGCCATTTCTTTGCGGGCCTGTTCTTCAGTCATTTTGTGTAATCGTTTAATGGGAACGGCAGGATCTTCAGCCCGGTATTCCACTAACGCTACCCTTCCCCCGGGTTTTAACCCTTTTACCAGGGCTTGCATGTATTCATACGGGAAGGCTATTTCATGGTATACATCTACGAACAGGGCCAGGTCGACCGATTCAGCCGGCAGTTTTGGGTCGGTTTCAGTGCAAAGAATGGTTTCTACGTTAGTAGCTTCCAGGCGCTTTTTTTTCTTTTCCAGAAATTCAATCATTTCCGGCTGAATATCTACTGCCAGTACTTTTCCGTTTGGGACTTCTTCACTGATGCGAAAGGTAAAGTAACCACTTCCGGCCCCGATGTCGGCGACCACGCTTGTCGGTTTCAGTTCCAGGGCTTCGATGGCCTGGTTGGGCTTTTCTTCCCGCTTGCGGCTGTCGCGCTCCAGCCAGTTAATACCCTGGTGCCCCATGACGTAAGAAATTTCCCGGCCCATGTATATTTTTCCGATGCCATCGCGATTGGGCGACTGCTGAATGTACCGCCCGCTTAGTTCCGAATCATTATTCTGCTCACGCTGCTGGCAGGATGCAGTGCCGATAAACAAAAGCGTGAGGGTGAACGATAGCCAGTAAAAATTTTTCATCATCAGTATTCTCATGTCGGTTGCTTTACACTACTTAATGAATCTTTCCTCCGTTTTGTTACAGTGCCCCGATATCAAGCCTTTTTTTTCTTCAGAAAAGAAAACCCCGGAATAAGATTACCGTTACTTGTATATACAACAATAATTGAATTAAAAATACTTAATTATGACTTACAAGGAAAAAGCCCAGGATATTTACAGTATGATGGCGTCGGGACAACTGATGGATGCGTTTGAAAAATATTATGCTGAAAACATCGTAATGACCGAGCCACGGGGTACCCGGGAAGGAAAATCGACCTGCCGCGAATACGAAAAGAACTTCCTGGCAAGCATCGAGGACTTCCACGGGCTGGACGTGAAAAGCGTGACGTCGGACGAAGATAACGGAGTAACCACCGTAGTATCGGTTATGGACGTTACCCTGAAAGGTATGGGCCGCGTTCAGATGGAACAGGCTGCCGTTCAGGAATGGGATGGCGACCAGATTAAAAAGGAAACATTCTATTACGATAATTCGCAAGGGTAAGTATCAAACAACTTATAGGAGTGTAACCCTTATTTTCGCAAAAAAAAAGCCGGTGAACTTACCGGCTTTTTTTGTTACATGAATTCCTGCTCATCATAAAATTCTCCGTACAGACTTTACTTTAAAAGTAGTACCGCACTCCGAACTGGCCACTCCAGCGGGCGCTGTAAATACCTGACTGCACAATTGAGTACGGTTCTCCCGGGTCGGAGAAAGTATACTGTGGCCTCAGGCTGTTTTCTTCAAATCCCTGAAAGTTAATTAAAGGAAACGTATTTCCAGGTACGAAGTATCTTCTTCCCCAGTCCTTATTGATAAGGTTAGTAAAGTTAAAGATATCGAATGTTAGCTGGAGTGTGTGGCGCTTTCCGCCAGTTTCAATAAAGAAGTCCTGTACTACCTTTAAGTCAAGCACCCCTTCAAACGGCGTTCGGGCCAGGTTCGCTTCTGCGTAATCACCTCTTTGATCGCTCAGGTACTCATCATTCTCAATGAATTCGTCCAGGGCTTCCCACTGCTCCTGGGCGGTGGCAATTACATTTCCGTCGCCATCAGTACGATCTATCAGGTTAATATCACTCTGCTGGGCCGGCACATAAATTAGCTGTCGGTTGTTAGAACTCGTAGACTGGTTGGTTAATTCCTCATTGTCGTTATACACGTAGGAATAAGGCTGGCCGCTTTGGCCGTTGTAGAAGATACTAATGGTGGTAGAGGCAAAGCCGAGATATTCTTTACGGTAAGCCAGGAAGGCGGTTACCCGCGACCCTACGTCGTAAATTGAACGGTTTACCGGGGCGGAGTTTCTTCCCTGTACACTCAGCAGATTATCCCAGTTGGTGTAGTTGATAAACCCGGAGCCATCAATTAGTGCTTCTGCACGGGTAAATGAGTACGATAAGTTAGCCCTTAAACCATTTTCAAAAGGTTTTTGCAGGCTGGCCGTGAAGTTAAAAGTGTACCCTTCATTGGTATTATCAACCAGCACTACATTGGTGTAAGTAGGGTCGATTGGATCGTCTACATTGAATACCGGTCGATTATCAGTTCCTTCCAGGTTACCAACCGGATCAGGACGAAGATTAATAGATTTAACATCAATGTTGTTCAGGGTCTTGGTATAAATGGTTTCAACTGTTCCAATAATACCGCCCGGCAGCTTCTGGTCAATACCCAGGCTGGTACGGAACACCTGCGGATATTTGAAATCCTCCACGAATAAATCTACATCACCGGAGGGGCTGGTGGTATTCAGCAGGTTTTGTTTCCATTCGTCGGGTGAAGTATATATCGGTAAACCGCCACTTACGAAGAAGCTACTATTTAAGCCGTTACGAATGTACTGCCCGCCGGGCCATACCCAGGGCACGCGACTGGTAAAGATGCCCAGTCCGCCGCGTAATTGAGTACTTTGGTTACCGGTAACATCGTAATTGAACCCAACCCTGGGGCTAAAGAGGAACTGGGTAGCCGGGGTTTTACTGGCCCGGGCCCCCTGCAAATTGTAAAACTCTTCAAATAAAGGCACTGCCCGGTTATTGAAGTCATCGTTAATTACGGGAGCATCTTCCAGGAAAATGGGAATATCAAGACGCACCCCAATATTCATTTTAAACTGTTCGGTAAACTGGATTTCATCCTGCGCATAGAAGGCCATTTGTAAAGCATCGAAAGTAGGCCCCAGTAGCTTTGCATCGTCGCCCAGTCGTACATCATCATTATTATCAATTACCTGTTCGTGCCCGAAAAGAACGAGGTCAGGATTCTCATTATTGAGGAATCGGTTAATTCCATTAAAGAAATACTGGTACCTGGGCGTTGAGAAAATGGTAAACAGGTTCTGGATTCTAAAAAACTCGTTATGTGTTCCGAATGTTAGCGTATGCTTTCCTTTATACAGGTTAAAGTTATTGGTAAGCGTAAATACATCCTGGAACACGATATTAGAGTAGGAGAAATTATCGGTACCTACCGATACCTGTCCGTTGCCATCATTCATGATGATTTGTGGAAAAGGGTCTCCCAAAATATCCCGGTCGTCGCGCACGAAGGTAGCTCCAAGGATCAGGTTATTGGAAAAGTTTTGAGCGTTTGTCTTCAGTTCGATGGCCGAAGAGTTGGTGGTACTGGGGAAGATATACCCTACATTTTCGAAAATCGCCCGGTTATTAGCGGGCCGGGGAAATATTTTGGTTTCTCCTTTTACGTAACTGTGGCGAACGGAAAGCTTATTATTATTATTGATATTCCAGTCAATTTTACCCAGGAACTTTTCGCCTTTGGTAGTCTGGGCATTATTCAACACCCCACCCGGATCGTAGCCGTAGCGCGAATCCAGGGCATCGCGAATCAGGCCCAGGTCGCGTTCAATATCGTCTGAATCACCGATGTAGTCGGCCGGAATAAAAGGCCGGGGTTCTTCGGCCCGCTGAATTTCCACGTTGGTGAAGAAGAACAACTTATTTTTAATAATCGGACCGCCTAAACGAAAACCGTACGTATTGTTGGTAAAACCGGGAAGCTTCTCGCGTTCCACGTCCGGGTTATCGGTAGGCGTTTTTCCGGCAATGCTTTCGTTTCGGAAAAAAGAATAAAGAGACCCCTCAAATTCGTTGGTACCGCTTCGGGTTACGGCGTTAATTCCGCCACCGGCAAACCCTCCGAGGGTAACATCGTACGGTGCGAGTACTACCTGGATTTGCTCAATCGCATCGGGGCTGATGGGTGAAATACCTGCCTGGCCGCCGTTCGTTCCGGAGTTGGCCAGTCCGAACACATCGTTATTCACGGCCCCGTCGATAAAAATGGAGTTAAAGCGGTTATTCACTCCGGCAAAGGAGATGGAACCGCTATTCACCGCCCCGGCATTGGCCACATTCGCCTGTGGCGTTAAGCGGGTAAAGTCGTTCAGTCCGCGCTCTACAGTAGGAATGGTATTAATTGCTTCGGTATCCACGTTAGTTTCCGAGCCGGTGCGGTTACCATCGATGATGCCCTGGTTAGCGATAATTTCTACGGCTTCCAGTTCGGTAGAACTTTCGCTCAGGGTAAAGTTTATCTGGTAGGTTTGCCCGAGTTCCAGGTAAATGTTATCCTGTTGGGAGGTTTGAAAGCCAACAAACGAGGCCGATACGGTGTAAGGGCCGCCAACCCGCAGGTTACTTAACCGGAAAAATCCGTTGCTGGAAACGGTAGCGTATTCGGTACCAGTGGGTTCGTGAACAACCACCACGGTGGCTCCGAGTAACGCTTCGCCGTTTTCATCGGAAACTTTTCCGTTCATACTGGCCGTGGTAGTTCCCTGGGCGTACAGGTCTGGGTACAGGCCTGAGATAAGGACTGTAGCCAGGAGGATTACAAGTGGTAGAAAGTATTTCATGATTTAATCGTAATTGTGTGACAGGTAATTGTTTGGTATGGTATTCTCAGTTGGTTTGTTGGTTTTCAGCCTCCGGGATGTTTACCCGATAGGTTTCCCAGTTACCCAGGATTTCTTCTACTACTTTACTTCCCAGTTCGTAAGCAGCTTCCAGGGCAGGTATGTAGGCCGAGTAACTGGGCGAACCATCGAGTTTTTCCCCGCTCAGGCTAACTGCAGCGGAAATATCGGGGTGCTGCATGGTAAAATTACTGGCGGTTCGTAATATCATTAGCCGGTTATAATCAGCTTTACCGGCATTATCGAGCCACTGAAGTGCCTGGGCAGTGCCTGTATCTTCCATGGCAGAGGATATAAAGTCACTCTGGCTTTGGGTCCAGTACCCTACCCAGTTATTGGCCCACTGGTTTAGGTATTTACCGTGCCAGTAGGTTAAAGCAGAAAGCTGGGCTCCCAGTAAAATTTTAGGTGGTTTTTGCGCTTCCGGGTGGTTAATGTACCGGCTTCGCACACGCTGCATGTCTTCATTATCTTCCAGTGGTAAATCTTGTGTAAGTTCCAGCGCCCATCGGGCCAGGGATTTATTCAGCACGAACACGCTCCCTTCGTTATCCGGCTGCGGCTGTTCGTAGGGTTCGTTGGCCCGGAGGGGCAGGTAACCTGTTTGCCAGTTTTCAGGAATTTCGCGGGGGTCAATTTCGTGCCCAAGGTCGCCGTCGACCACATAATCAGTCCAAATAGCCGATCCGATGGAAGCATTTTCAGGATCTACGCCAGCAATGCCGGCTACCAGCCAGTACGCCTCGGTTAAGTCGAAACGAGGATCGTTACCCAGTGCAGTTACGGCGGCTGCTGATTTTATATTCCCCACACCGGTTAGCAAACCGAGCACTCCCTTTTCAGCGTTATACCGCAGGTGGTGGTATCCCTGTTGAAAAGGCAGGGTATCGGGAAGGGGTAGTTTTTCTACCCAGTACTGCATTTCACCCGGCGTATCGCCGGAGTCTTCTCCCAACTCGAACATATTCACTACCACGACCCTGATTTTAATAGGGTCCGGTTCAGCAGACGGCGAGGTACAGCTATTGAACAGGAAAAGTGTTCCGGAAAGAAAAAATAACGAGATACGTATAAAATTGCCCAACATATACATGAGTGGATGATCAGCTTGAAGTGGCTTCATTGACGAACTGGTTCCATCGCTGGTTCCAGCTTTCCAGGGCCACTTCTTTTTCTTCTTCAGAAAGGTTACTGTAAGTTATAGAGTTAATAATTAATTTCTTAAGATCTCTCAGGTTTAACCCCCAGGCCAGGAAAGCAGCCCAGTAATCGTGGGTAACCCCCCGGTAGCCGAACACTCCCGGGTCGTCGGGATTAATGGAACACTGTATCCCTTCGGCCAGGTAGCTCGCAGCCGGGTGCAGGCGCAGGTCATCAACGTATCCCAGGATCTGGTTACTTAGCGGGCTTACTTCAACAAGGATATCTTTTGCTTTCACCTGTTCTTGCAGCTCCGGAAACCGGAAAAGGTTAAATCCATGACCAATTCTTTTGCTATTTAACAAAACAGCATCGTATAAATTCTTTACGTCAGGCCATGAACTTTCCCCGTCGTGAAAACAAAATGGTAAATCAATATTGTATACCTGTTGCAGCGAATCGAACATTAGCCAGGCATCGAGGTAATGCAGGGTTGTATTGCCCCGGTCTTCTTCGGCTACCAGATCGTAAGCTTTAATTAAGCCAGGATATTTTTTACGAAGGCGAAAAGCCTCTTCAACGTCGGCTTTTATGGTGGGAACGTCGAAAAATCTCAGGCTGGTGTAAACCAGTTTCAGGGAAAAGTCGGGAACAGTTTGCCTTACCTCCCGGATTAACTCTTTGTAATACCTCACCGTGGTATCGGCATTGTAGTATCCCTGTTCGTGTTCCGTGTCGTATAAACCAGCCCACAACAGCTCACGGATTTCCAGGTGCTGTACGCCGCTTTCAGTCATTAGCTGGAAGGCTTCGCGGTACATATCTTTAAAAACCGGCTGGTAATGTACGAACCCGTTTATGCGCTGAAAGCAACGTTCAAACTCTACCCAGATATCGAATGAATCGGCCTCCAGTTCCCGCCCGGTTGTTAGGTAAGCGTATAAGCTGTCGCGAAAGGCGGGTACAGACTCATTCAGGTCAGCAGCCGGTTCAAAGCCCTCCGGTGCCTGGTTGTCGGCGAAGAACCGGATTTGCCCTTTTACGTAATTTTCCGTGTTTTCCTGCCAGTACACGTAAGAGTAAGGTTCGGAAATGGTACGATTAACCATCCATTCGAGGTTAAGGCTGGCCGGAGGGTGCAGGTGCAGTACGCCCCCTTTGGGCATTCGAAACAGCATATCGTACAGGCGGGTGCTCTCAATATGACCAAGCGATTTGTAAACACTTTCGGACGGGGGGAAAAACTGGTCTTGTTTATACTGAGCGATCATGGAATCGCGCAAGTTTACCAGTTGTTCGTTTAATTGCTGTTCGGCGCCGGAGAGTTGGATGTCGCTGCTAAACCGGTAGGCAGAGTTGGCTGCTACCAGTTTTTCCCGTTCGGCCCGGTATGCTGACCTGGTTTCGGGATAACCGGCAGGCTGGTTGGGACCGAATGCCGGGTTACAGCCAAGCAAACAACCTAGCGACAAGGTGACCGTAGCCAGAAGGATATTGAAGTGATTGACCAAAATGGTTAATTGTTTGAGTCAACAAGTTGCAACATTACAAAATTTATTGGTCACTGTATGAAATATAGCCGACAAAAAGTAGAAGAAATCAGGAAACGGGCGGTGGCCATTGTTTACCTGAGGCATGAAAACGACGACCGCCACATTCTTATTTTAGGTTCGGATGTTTTGTATGTAGTTGCCAATCAGAAAATTACTGCTTTTGCCCTGCAAGATATACAGGATATTTTTTTAAGTATGCGCCGGTGGCTGGTTCCGCTTTCGGCCGGGGGTATATTAGCTTCTTTTTGCCTGCTGGCTATTTTCACTACCCTGCTCAACCCCTGGTTACTGCTTACCGGGGTAGTTGCCGGTTTAGCTACATTTTACGTAGGCTTCACCCAACATGCATCGCTGGCCATTATTTTTCGGCAAACCCGATATGACTTTTCCATTCCTGCATTTAGTGCTAATTTACAGGCCTTTATCAATTTTGTTAAATCATGGAAAAACAGCGATATGGAACAGCCTAACATTATTTATCACGTTGCTGAACAGACCGAATGGGAACAGGCCAAATCCGGGGGCAATTACACCCCTTCCGGCTTCCCGAACGATGGATTCATTCACGCTTCTACCGCCAGCCAGTTAAACGGTTTAAAAAAAGCCGGTATTTTTTCTACAGAAAACCAATGGGTAGTTTTGCACATCGACACCTTAAAAGTTAAGGTACCGGTAAAGTTTGAAGCTCCTGACCACCCGGAAGACATAAGTGAAGAAGAGAGGCAAAACCTGGCAAACGACCTGTTCCCTCATATTTACGGGGCATTAAACACCGATGCAGTCGTTGATACCTCTCCACTTTAATGGATTTACCAGAGCCACCGGTTTACTACCCCTACCTGGAAGGACACTCCATGCAACCGGGATTATCGCCAATTACCCGTTCGTTTGGTAACGGGGCCGCCGACCATTTCATTTTTCAACCCGATACCCGTACCCCGGATGTTCTAAAGAACAAAATGGCCTGCCGGTACCGGGGCATTCGCAGGTTTTACCTGCAACATCATTTTACCAGCCGGCAATACGAGGCTGTTTGCCGGTTTATCATGAAAACCCTTTGTAGCAATTACCCTTCGCTTTTCAGGATGGCTGAATCAGGAAAACACACCATATTCAGCCATCCGTATCATTTCGCTTCGCTGGCATTTACCCCGACTTACCAGTTACTACCCCACCCTATTCCGTTTATTGATGGATTAGACGGACTCTGCCAGTTGATTCCGGAAGATATTGCCCTATGGGCGGTTGATGGTAACGACCGCGATTACATGAGTGCTATTCATTTATGTGCCCCTAATTTCTGGTCGCCAGCCGATAAAATTGGCAAACCCTTTTTTGCCGTACACGGGCCAGTTCCGGATATGGGTGAGTTTAAGAGGCGGTATGCTCCCACCCTTCAACAGCTGATTAAGCGTAAAAAATCCTGGGTACGTTTTGCCTGGGGCATTACAACCGATTGTGAACTCAACCATCATCCGGTTTACGGCAACGAAGAAAAAAATGAGGGTATATTTATCCGCTATGAACGGCAAACCTTAACCGGTTTACCTGGTTCAGATACTGTTTTATTCACTATAAAAACGCATTTTACCAATTTCAATAAGATGGATGCCCCGTTGAGAGAGCAAGTAAAAACTGCCGTAAAGCAAATGACCGATAGCACCCTGATTTATAAAAGAATAACCGGCTGGAAATAAGTAGTCCGGTGATATTGTGAGGGAATATGCTGAGGAAAAAAACCAGTTTACGTTTTTACTATAATGAAACGATTCTGTTGTAGCCTTTTATA
>CAZIWJ010000131.1:6488-9991 GCA_964542855.1 uncultured Roseivirgaceae bacterium | reverse complement strand
GGCTCTTCGATTCGGTTAATCTCCTGTTTGGTTGTTATACTGTCATCGCTCATCATACGGTTAAATTTTATCTAGCAGGAAGGCAATTTGTACAATCGGTAGGTAAAAGAATGAGCCGAACATGATTTTTAAAGCAGACTTTCTGGAGCGATCCTTTACCAACATTATTGTAAGCATCACAAATACAATTCCGCTTACTAAAGCAATCATAGCCGAATTGATACCCGTTATCCCAATCTTCATCGGTAATAGACCTAGCGGCAATAAAAATAGAGCATATATCATTAATTGAGTTGCAGTGTATGAATCTTTCTTTCCACCGTTGGGCAGTAATTTAAATCCTGCTCTAGTGTAATCTTCATCGGCTACCCACGCTATTGCCCAGAAATGAGGAAATTGCCATATGAACTGAATACTAAATATCACAACTGCTTCATAGCTAATTGATCCCGTAGCAGCTACCCAACCTAACAAGGGAGGTAATGCTCCTGGTATTGCACCAACTACAACTGCAATAGGCCCTACCCGCTTTAGTGGAGTGTAAACAAAGCTGTATAGAACTAATGATACCAAAGATAGAATAACAGTAAGTGTATTGGTTAACACAGCTAAAAGCACCAGGCCACTTAGCGAACTAACAGATGCAAGCACAGTCGCTTCCATTTTAGTAACTCTACCGGTAGGTAAGGGCCGAGTTTTGGTACGTTTCATCATTTTGTCGTAATCAACCTCTATGATCTGATTAATGATAATACCACCTCCCGATAGCAGAAAAGCGCCTATACTGAGACCTGTTAAACCTATCCAATCTAGTTTATTAGTATTAGCAAGCATGAAACCAAAGCCGGAAGAAAAAGCTACCAAAAATGATAACCTTGCTTTCATGAGTTCCATGTAAGCCTTAGCCTTCAGTATTAAGGAATTGTTTGCAGTTTCTGCTGTTTTTTCAGCTAATAACATATTGTTCAGGTTGTTTAGGTTTCATCTTGTAGGAAGTTCTTAAATAAACTTCACTGATGAGGTAAAACTGCATTCCGAAAATTAATGTGGCATTCAACAAATGAATCGGTTGGGCAAAAGCAGGCACTCCAAACCAGGCCATTATGCCACCCAAAAACATTTCAACAACTGAAATAAATAATACAGCTACTCCTATTATCGTTAAACGATTGCCAGTGCCTAACTCTGCCTTCAAAATATAAATTGCAGCTAGCTGGCTCACCAACAAAAGCCAGGAAAATGAACGGTGCAAATAGAATTCACTTCCTAAATTAGCAATCCAGTTTTCGCGAGATGAGGTTAGCGCAATTTCATTAATTGCTTCCCTTACCTGCGTTCCCATAACGATCTGAATCAGTGTTAATATTATACTGGCTATGAGGGTCGTTTTTAATAAGGCGGTTTTCCGTACTGACAACTGGTACGGTTTAGAGTAAACTGTAAAAGATTGCAGGCTAAGTAAGGCTACTATAACCAGCGCTATTAGCATATGGACTGTAATCATCCATGGAGTTAGATTTGTAGAAACTACTACAGATCCTATCCACCCCTGTAGTCCAACCAGTACAACACTAGTCATCGAAATTATGAATGGAACATACTGCTTATACTGGAGTAATGGCAAGCTGAAGAGAACAGTAACTAGGATAAATAAACCAACCAGTGCGCCTACGAGTCTGTTAAGGTATTCTGTCCAGGTTTTGGTTACATTGAATGAGGTTTGTTGACCAATTAAGTCACTTGTACGAATTTCATTTGCCAGTTCACTAAAGCCAAACGCGGAAAGGTAACCGGCAAATCTTTCGTTTTTTTTAAGTCTGCTTTCAACAAACTCTTTTTCATAATTTTCGGGTAGTTCTACTTCTGAAGTAGGAGGAACCCACTGACCGAAGCATTTGGGCCAGTCAGGACAACCCATTCCAGCCCCTGTACTTCGAACAATACCTCCTACCAGTATAAGGAAATATACTGATAGGAGGGCTACAAAACTGGCTCGCTTATATCTTGATATATTAAAGTTTTTCTTCATGCACTTCTTCCTCTTCTGCCCATTCTTTTTCTACTTCTACCAATTCGTTTTCGTGTGGTAAGTTAGATTCAGGAGTTTCTGCGTAAGGAATATGCTGTGGAATAAAGTCGTCCTTTGCACCTGGTTTACTGTAATCGTAGGGCCATCGGTAAACTTTAGGGATTTCACCTACCCAGTTTCCGTGACCAGGATTAACCGGTGTAGTCCACTCTAATGTGTTTGAATTCCACGGGTTTTGTGATGCCTTTTTACCACGTGCCATACTGTAGAAAAAGTTAAAAACAAATACGAGTTGCGCAGTGAATGTTAAGATTGCAGATACAGATATTAAAACGTTTAAGTCTGCAAAGTTGTCGCCAAATATTTCCAGGTTGGTGAAGGAATAATATCTTCTTGGAAATCCTGCTATGCCAAGGTAGTGCATAGGAAAGAACACAAGATAAACACCTACAAAAGTTGCCCAGAAATGAATGTTACCCAGGGTATTATTCATCATGCGGCCAAACATTTTGGGGAACCAGTGATATACTCCCGCCATCATTCCAAAGAACGATGCACTACCCATTACCAGGTGGAAGTGCGCTACTACAAAGTAAGTGTCATGTAACTGGATATCAATGGCTGAATTACCCAAGAATATGCCTGTTAATCCTCCAGAGATGAAGAAAGAAACCAAGCCAATAGAGAATAACATGGCTGGTGTAAATATAATGTTACCTTTCCACAGGGTTGTTAGGTAATTAAAAACCTTTACAGCTGATGGTACTGCAATAATGAGGGTCAGGAACATAAAAATCGATCCCAAAAATGGATTTAGCCCAGAAACAAACATATGGTGAGCCCATACCACAAAGGAAAGAATAGTGATACCTAACATTGAACCTATCATTGCACGATAACCAAAGATAGGCTTACGTGCGTTAGTTGCGATGATTTCCGAAGTGATTCCCAGTGCTGGCAACAATACAATGTAAACTTCAGGGTGACCTAAAAACCAAAATAAATGTTGATATAAAACCGGACTTCCCCCTACGTTTGGCAGTGCTTCTCCTGCTACGTAAATTTCAGACAGGAAAAAACTTGTACCAAAACTGCGATCAAATATCAATAGCAGTGCAGCACCGAGTAGTACCGGGAAAGATAATAAACCAATGACGGCGGTTAGGAAAAATGCCCAAATAGTAAGTGGAAGGCGTGAGAACGACATTCCGGTTGTACGCATGTTTATAACCGTAGTAATGTAATTGATACCCCCTAACAATGAAGATATGATAAAGAAAGCCATTGCCACTAACCATAAGGTCATTCCCAGGCCTGATCCTTGTATAGCCTGAGGCAATGCACTAAGTGGTGGATATACAACCCATCCACCGGCAGCAGGTCCTGTTTCGATAAATAAAGAAATGAACATGATAACGCTGGAAATAAAGAAAAACCAGTAAGATAACATATTCATAAATCCCGATGCCATATC
>CAZIWJ010000131.1:0-6388 GCA_964542855.1 uncultured Roseivirgaceae bacterium | reverse complement strand
CCTGTAATCAGATACTGTTTAGCAATCATCTTATGATCTGTACTAAACACATACTTGGTTATAAAATTGTCACTGTGATGGTGCTCCTCATCATGGTGGGTGTCATGAGTCGGATTATCATGTAATTTTGCACTAGCTGTTGCCATAATTGATACTTATGTATGGGTAAAACCTTATTATTTATCTTCTACTCCTGCTGCTAATGAGGCAAGTTCTTTCATGTTAGAAGGTACCTTTGCGAGGTATTCTGGATTTTTAGATAACCACGGCTTTTGTTCAGCGTACCACTTTTCGTAGTCCTCTGGTTCATCAACTACTACTCGAATCCTCATGGAGAAATGACCTCTTCCACAAACTTCAGTACAATAAATAAAGTAATTGAAATCAGGATCATCCAATTCAGCTCGCATATCCTCAGTGGTTTTAGACGGCGTGAACCAGAAATTAGTAGGCATGCCAGGTACAGCATCCATTTTCAAGCGAAATTCAGGCATGAACACACTATGCAAGACGTCACGTGCCCTAATTTTAAATAGCACAGGCTGCCCTTTAGGGATGTGAACCTCCCTTCCTTCAACAAAATCATCAATTGCGTTACGATCAGAAAAATCCATGCCTAACTCATTTTCTACATCAATCAGTCTGTAATCGTAATCACCCAATTGACCGTCTCTTCCAGGATAACGAGCTTTCCAGGCAAACTGGTACCCAAAGATCTCAACTACCTCGGCTTCTTCAGGGGCTTTGGTTGTTACATCCGTCCATACTTTCCATCCAGAAAATACCAACACAGCCAAAGCCATTGCGGGTACTACTGTCCATAGTAACTCAAGCTTATTATTATCGGGATAAAATAAAGCCCTTCTTTTCTCGCTGTACTTGTAACGGTAAGGAAATATGAAAAGGAGTATATGGGTAATGACGAATATAATACCAGTCACCGCCATGGTGATCCAAAATATCCTATCAATTTCAATTCCATGCTCCGAAGCTATAGGCAATGTATAATTGTCGAACTCGTAAACCGAATACCAATAAGTTAAACCTCCACCTAAAATTAGGAAGACTACAAAGAAAATTCCATTCGAAGCACCTCTAGAGGGTTTTCCCGAACTATCCTTGGCAACACCTGCTAATACAGTAATTCTGAATATCAGGTAGATAATTGCAAGAACAAACAGGGCGCCGATACTAATTATTATCTCAAGCATTATATTTATGTTTAATTAGTGCTTTATAATTTCTTTAAAATCTATTAGGTGTGATGATGAACACTTTCTTCCAGCATCGGGTGATTCACTGGCACTAAGGAAGCCTTTGTCCAACCCAACATTACTACGAAAATAAATGCTGTTGAATACAAAATAAAGCTACCAATTTCCATTAGTCCGAAAGCACCATTTTCTTTCAATGTACCAGGCGTTATCATCAGGTAGAAATCAAGCCAATGTCCAAGTAAAACTACCACACACACGATTTTTAAGAATACTGAAATTCGCTTGGAGTCCCTAGTCATTAGAACCAAAAACGGTAATGCAAAGTTCAGTATTAAGTTAATGATCAGTATCGGACCGTAGTGGTCGCTTGCTAGTCTTTCTACGAAGTAAATTGTTTCCTCTGGAATATTAGCGTAATAAATTAGCAGGTACTGTGAAAACCAGATATAAGTCCAAAAAATACTAAATGCAAAGATAAACTTTCCTAAATCGTGGAAGTGTTCAGAACTTATCATTTGCAAGTAGCCTTGTTCACGGAGCAACACAACCGCAAGAGTAATCGCCGCCAGACCAGATACGAACCAGCTTGCGAAAACGTACCACCCAAACATAGTGCTAAACCAATGGGTATCGATGGATAATACCCAATCCCAGGCAGCAGTTGAGGAAGTTAGTCCAAAAACAACTGTAAAAATAGCTGAGAGGGTTACCATTCTGTAGTAATTTTTAGTTCCCCCTTCCAGGTCTTCTTTGAGCGAAGCCTTGCGAATCATACTAAATAAGAGGTACCACACTACAAAGTAAGCTACCATTCGTACCAAAAAGAATACCGGGATGGACGGGTTTTCTGATAAAGGCCAAAAGAAGTACCCTTTTTTTCCATCGATAATATGGTCGTAACGTGGATCAGCTTCATCATAAAGATAACCGTGGGTCCAGTGGAACAAGTCATGGTTAGCAATGATAAACACAGCAAGTATTAATAAACCTCCTACCGGAATCCAGTTACCGAATGCTTCTGGTACTCTTTTCATGGAAGCTGACCAGCCAGCCTGAGCTACGTACTGCAAGGCTACGAACAATACTCCTACAAGTGCAATACCAAGAAAATAAATATTGTTAATCCATAAGTTTGCAAATAGTCGCTGAGTCCAATGAAAAGCATGGCCTTCTCCGGCCGCATGTTCTTCTGCATGACTTCCGGTAGCTGCAAATACAATACCGAGAACCAGTATAACCAGTCCAACAGCGCCAAACATTGCCAACGATTTTTTCGCTGACCCTGTAAATTCAAACCTTTCTTCTGTAATGGTTGATGGGGATGATGCCATAATATTTAATCGTTTTAAATATCCTCTCCTTTTTGAAGTAATTGCACGTAACGAACTATTTTCCAACGCTCTTCTATGCTCATTTGTGAACCGTGTGCATTCATCCGGCCTTTACCATGGGTAATCACATGAAAAATATGTCCTTCTGGAAGATCTTTGTAACGACCAACCTGGTAATTAGGAACCCCTTTGTAAATTTCTGCGACGGGCCCTTTTCCCTGGCCATTTTCACCATGGCAAGGATAGCAGAACTGAGTATATAAATATTCACCTTCTTCCAGTATAGCCTCAGTGGAATCGAGAGGATTGACCATAACTTCACCCGCGTAATCGAGGCTGTCTGCATCGAGGCGATAAGGCAGGTATCCAGCCCCATTCCTGCGAACTGTTTTTTCCGGTAGCTTTCGCGAATTCATCGCGTAGGGATTGTATGAATTGGAGTTGTAATATTCGCCCACGCCGTTATCAAGCGAACTCAGCCATTTACCCTGATTCTTATCTTTGATTTGGGTCAGGGGTTCATAAGGAACTGTATGATACATTTGAGGGGCGTACTCCAAACCTGGAAAATTATCTTTTGCGGAGCAGGATGCCAGTACCCATACGGCAAAACCAGCTATTATCCAGTATTTTTTATTAAATGAAGTAATCATATCGTGTTTAGGTAATGGATTTATGATGCCCAGGCAACTGTCTTGTCGTTTACCTCAGTTGCACCGCTGTCTTTGAGTATTCGTTCTATCTCGTTACGGTTTCCCCCGTTTTTATTCAGGTTAATCGCTACGATGTGTTTGTCATCAGTTTGCCTCAGGTCAAAAACCTTCGCGCGACCATAAGGACGCAGGTCGTTGGTGATGAGAAAGGTTGCTACCATTCCAAGGGCCGCCAGTAACACAGTTAGTTCAAAAGTTACCGGAACAAAAGTGGGTGCGGGGGTAAAGTCTTTTCCTCCAATTACCATTGGCCAGTCTATGCCCATCATGTAGGTTTGCATCAGGATGGCCAAACCAGTGCCGGCAACACCAAAGAAAAATGCTGCAATAGAGAGTTTAGATCTTTTGTAGCCCAGTGCATGCCCAACGCCGTGAACCGGGAAAGGAGAGTAAACTTCATGAATTTTCACTCCTTCTCCACGAACCTGCTTTACTCCACTCAATAGAACGTCTTCATCATCGAAGACGCCCAAAACAAACTTTTCGCCTTTCATATATTTAGTTGTTATTGCTGGAAGCTTCTACTTCTTCCGGTTTTTTTACTCCATTTCCATCAGAACCGTCAGCCATTGCTGGTGAATGTTCTACCATATCCTTACGGTGTGAGGTGGCTTTCACAATACTCTTTACTTCTGCCATGTTTATTACCGGGAAGAATTTAGCAAACATTAGGAACAGCGTAAAAAATAAGCCGAACGTAAACAGGTAAACCCCGATGTCGTATAGCGTAGGGGAAAACATCGCCCAGCTTGAAGGCAGGTAATCGCGATGCAGGGAAGTAACAATAATTACAAAACGCTCGAACCACATTCCCACATTTACCACTATTGAAAGCACAAATGAGGCTGCAATGCTCGTTCTTACTTTTTTAAACCAAAATACCTGTGGTGATATTACGTTGCAGGTCATCATTGTCCAGTAAGCCCATGAGTATGGACCTAACGCCCGGTTAATGAAAGCGTATTGCTCGTAAGGAACTCCTGAGTACCAGGCCATAAATAATTCTGTGATGTAGGCGATACCAACAATTGAGCCGGTTACCATGATGATTATATTCATCAACTCGATGTGCGTTAGGGTTACGTAATCCTCCAGTTTATAAACTTTTCGAGTAATCAGCATAAGCGTCATTACCATGGCAAAGCCCGAGAAAATTGCACCAGCTACGAAGTAGGGCGGGAAAATTGTGGTGTGCCAACCGGGTATTACAGAAGTAGCAAAGTCGAAAGATACAATCGTATGAACTGAGAGTACCAGTGGGGTTGCTAACCCGGCAAGTACTAAAGCTACGGTTTCGTAGCGTTCCCAGGTACGGGTAGAACCATTCCATCCCAGGCTTAAAGCCCCGTAAGCAAATTTCGAGATTGGGCCTTTTGCTCGGTCGCGAATGGTAGCAAAATCAGGAACCAGTCCAATGTACCAAAAAACCAACGATACGGTGAAGTAAGTACTAATAGCAAACACGTCCCATAGCAGGGGTGAGTTAAAGTTAACCCAAAGCGAACCAAAAGTATTTGGTAAGGGAAGTGCCCAGTAGAACCCCAGCCAGGGTCGCCCCATGTGAACAACTGGAAATAACGCTGCACAAATTACAGCAAAAATCGTCATTGCTTCCGCTGCCCGGTTAATAGACATACGCCAACGCTGACGAAATAGCAGGAGTACCGCTGAAATAAGGGTTCCAGCATGGCCAATACCAACCCACCAGACAAAGTTGGTAATATCCCAAGCCCATCCAATTGTTTTGTTCAGACCCCACATTCCAATACCTTCCCATAAGGTCATACCAAGGGCGTAAGTTCCGATTGCCAGGAAACCCAGAGAGATTGCAATTCCCAGGAACCAGCTGATCGTCGGCTTCCCTTCAACCTGCTTACAGATATCTTCCGTAACGTCGTGTACGGTTTTACCCCCAGTAACCAGTGGCTTTCGTACGGGTGAAACAACTTGCATATCGTAATTATTTAGTTTTTAAGCGTTTTCTATGTCTTTATTTCTGATCTTGGTCATGTAATACACGTTCGGCGAAACACGTAATTCCTGTAATACATGATAAGCCCTGCTATTTGCTTCCTCATCAATGTACTGGGAAACGTTGCTTTCCGGGTCGTTCAAATCTCCGAACATGATTGCGTCAGTCGGACAAGCCTCAGCGCAAGCCGTAACTATCTCTCCATCTTTCGGACGACGACGCTCTTTTTTCGCTTCCAGTTTTCCTGCCTGAATACGTTGAACGCAGAAAGTGCATTTTTCCATCACACCGCGTGCACGCACGGTGACATCTGGATTTAGTACCATCTTACCCAAATCATCGTTCATGGCCATATTCACATCAGCAAACTGGTTGTTGTCGTGATACTTGAACCAGTTGAAACGACGCACCTTATAAGGGCAATTGTTTGCACAGTAGCGGGTACCGATACAACGATTATAAGTCATCTGGTTCAACCCTTCTGTACTGTGCGTGGTTGCCGCTACTGGACAAACTGTTTCACAAGGTGCGTTATTGCACTGCTGGCACATCATTGGCTGGAATGTAACTTCCGGGTTATCAGAAGCTTCCTCCAGTCCGGTTAAGTCGTTTACATCGGCGTCGCTGCTATAGTAACGATCGATGCGTATCCAGTGCATTTCCCGGCGGTTTATAACTTCCTGCCGTCCTACCACCGGAATATTGTTTTCTACCTGGCAGGCGATAGTACAGGCGCCACAACCAATACAGGAATTTAGATCTATCGTCATTCCCCAGTGGTGGTTTGGGTATTTATGACCTTTCCACAGAGTAATATCGTCGGGCGATTTGGGCCCTTCAGCGGTTTCTATCTTAAATGTATACTTTCCAGCCTTCGGGTTTTCCTGATATTCCGGCAGTTTAGCTTCCTGGATTACCGTTTCTCGACCCATGTAAGTCTGGTGCGTTTGAGTTTGCGCAATGGTGTAAGTTTTATCCAAAGCATTAACTATTACTCCGGTAGCGAAAAACGCCTGATTACCGTTTACTTTGGTTACCAGCGGATAAGCATTTACCCCCAGGTTATTGGCTACTTTGCCTCCTTTCTGCCGTCCGTATCCAAGGGCCAGTCCAACGGTTCCTTTTGCTTGTCCGGGCTGAACCAGTACCGGTACT